>JBCBZU010000366.1:0-2899 GCA_039815165.1 Pseudomonadota bacterium | reverse complement strand
TTCATATAGGAGAAGTCATAGTCTCCATCCGCGAGCCGCTTTTCAAATTCAGGAATATTTTTTGCCGTTTTGAATTGTAACTTAATGCCGGTTTTTGTACTTAAATACTGCAGTACCGGTGTCCAGGCTTGCGCTAATTTTTTAGCGGATTGCTGGGGAACAATGCCAAAGCTATAGCTAGTGGGTACACTGGCACTGAGCTTGGTGGCAAACGTCAATAATACAATGAGCCCATAGCTCGGTATCAACAGTTTTCGCATAAATCACCCGGTTAAATCAATGGCTTGTCAGTTTAAGTATAGGACTTGCGACAATGAACGCAGGGTATGGATAAGACGGAAAAGCTATAGCTTGATACTTTGATATATCAAAGCAGGGCTGTTATAAAGAAATCATTTAAAGAGCTTTAAATAGCGGCCAGGGCTGAGCCATAGTTGGGCTCGTCAGCCACTTCGCTGACCAGTTCTGTGTAGCGAATATTACCCGCAGTGTCGATAACCACCACTGCTCTTGCCAACAGTCCGCTAAGGGGGCCGCTGGTGAAGGTCAGTCCATAGCTTTGGCCAAAGCCGGGTGAGCGAAAGGTGGACAGCGTGTCTACATTTTCTATCCCGGCTGCCCCACAAAAGCGACTCTGCGCAAAGGGTAAGTCCGCAGAAACGCAAAATACGACGGTATTGTCCAGCTTGCTGGCTTTTTTGTTAAAGGTGCGTACCGACATTTGGCAGGTAGGTGTATCGATACTGGGGAAAATATTTAACAGCACATTTTGACCGCTGTAATCAGATAAAGAGGTTTCAGACAGATCACTCTTGACCAGCGTGAAAGTGGGCGCTGATTCGCCATTGCCGGGCAATTTGCCAGAGGTGGTAACAGGCTTGCCATTGAGTGTAACAGTCGCCATAGTCTGTTTCCTTGAGGGTTGAATAAGAGGCAGTTACTGAATATTGGTTTGGGAAAATCCCGTATCATAGGCGGTAAAGGTGGTCTCCGTCTCGCCATAATAAAGCGTGTTATTGGCCGATACCACAATGAGCAAACGGGTATCTTCAATATCGGCTAAATCAAAGGAGGTTTGCCACTGCGTTAAGCCGGCATTGGTCGACTCCATAGCAATTGGCATACCCGATTGACTGTTTCCGGCTAAAGCCAGTTTTACCCCTTCCAAAGGCAGCTCAGCATTAAGGTCTATGACCATGCGATTATCGCGGGAGGGCACTGCCTTTAGTTCAAATTCTACATCCCCGTTTTTAAACGAGCAGCGGCCGCTTTGGTAGCGACAGTTGGATTTGGCTACCAGCGGATAGCTACCCCCTGCGACCGCGCTATGCGGGCGTTCACTGACGGCGTAATCCAGGCCAAAATAGGCAATAATAGCCAGAATAGGTGCCACGATAAGCGCGGCGATAAGGTGTTTATTGGTTAGCACACTAGCCATTATGAGTACCCACACAGTGATTTTGTTATATTTTTACACAATGTTAATAGTCACCCAAGTACCGCTGAATGACAATGAGACCAAAGTCTGAAAGTGCTTGGATCCAAGTTATCCTTAGCCATTACCCTAGCGTTGATGGATAGGGGTCAGGTAGTCGGTGCTATAAAATGACTGTTGGCTGTGAACGCCTGGTTATCAACAGTGCACGGTGGAAAGCGATGATTTCATCCAATAATGCTCTATCGGGGCAATGATACCTTTTTTAACTCTTTTTTCAAATCACCCCTTCGAGGCATCTTTATACACTGTCGAAAAGTGTCGAAATCAAAGCAACATAATGGATCAAAAAGGGTAAATAGAATTTTAGTGGAGTTTATAAATTCTCATTTTTGTTAACAATGGAGAATAAAAGGTAAAAAGAAATGGCGGAAAAGAAGGGATTCGAAGCCTCGGAACCTTGCAGTTCACTTACTTTCCAGGCAGGCCCCTTCGATCACTCGGGTACCTTGCCAGTAAGATTGACTCATTGACTTATCAATAGCTTTTTCAATTTCTCCGTTTCGAGAGGTGCGCTTTATACACAACTGGGTTTTTACTGCACCTGTTTTTGAGGTCGAGTGTCCAACGGATGTGCAGTTTGTTTTTATTCGGTAAAGGCAATACTTTCTAAGCGTGTTCCTTATCGTTGTTATGACAGTTATTTAACACCTTCTATCAACGCAATATCTTTCTTCAGCAAATCATTTACCAGGGTATTCAGCTCAACGCCTTTCGCTTTCGCTTTTTCAGAAAAATAACTGAGCACTTCATCATCAAGGTACACGGGTAGCTTGTATGTTGCATTAGGGTGATAAAATTTACCGCGTTCACCCTTGGAAAAATCATATTCATCGCGCATAGTCATCACCCTTCGTATTCATTGATTTCGCGTTTTGTGGCGGGGCGGGCTGAAATCAACCTGACTGTGATTTCATTACCGTTTTGATCTGGATAGGTATGGACAACAACTAAATAATGTAGGCCATTCACTTGGCCCAAGGTAACCCAGCGATCTTCATCCTCATTGGAGTCTTCGTCATCATAGAAGGTGATAGCCATCGGGTCTTTAAAAACCCCAGCAGCTTGTTCAAAAGTAACGCCATGTTTTATGAAGTTGCTGTGTGCCTTACCAGAATCCCATTCAAAATTATATTGCATTTACATGGCCTTAGCTATTATGCACTGAATGATACGGCTGTGTGGTGGTATGAATCAAGGTTTTAGTGTCATTGGAAGTGACCGAGAAAGGCTGAGAAAGACGGTTTTGATTTTTCTCGAGATTCGTAAGTGTTTGTTTTTAAAGATAATGACGGACAAAGACGGATGATATGGCGGAGGGAGAGGGATTCGAACCCCCGACCAAGTGGTTCGAGCCATACTATAAAACGTAACTTATTGATTTTATTAACCTTATTGGCGGTG
>JBCBZU010000232.1:0-4423 GCA_039815165.1 Pseudomonadota bacterium | reverse complement strand
TGTTCAACTGCGGTTTTTAGCCAAAGGCACTACACCCAGTGATGGCAGGCACAAGAAAACACTTTTGACTATGTCAATTAAGGTCTATCCAGCCCCAGGGCAGCAATCGGCCTTATCTCTCAGCGCAAATTCTGCGTTTAACTGCGGTTACTAGCTTATGCCTCAAACAGAGCCCCTGCCATTGGATGCTATACCCGATACCGTTTATGACGAGGGCCAGTCTTTACCCCATTCGCCAGAGGCAGAGCAAGCGGTTCTCGGTGGCTTGATGCGTGCCAATCAGAGCTTTGATGCAGTTGCCGAAATTCTTCAGTCAGGTGACTTCTACAAAGTTGCCTATCGACAAATCTATATCACTATAGAGCAGCTATCTGAGGCGGAGCAGCCTTTTGATATTGTTACCCTAGGCGCAGAATTGTCTCGGCGAGATGAACTGGAGCGCGTGGGCGGCATGGACGTCTTGTCGACTATTTACAGTAATACGCCCAGTGCGGCTAATACCGTGGCTTACGCGCGTATTGTGCGTGAGCATGCGACGGTGCGTCAGTTAATCCATGTGGCTAATGATATCTCCCGCTCTAGCTACAACCCATCGGGTTTGGATGCCGATGATTTGCTGCAGTTAGCGGAAAAGCGTTTGCTCGATATTGCACAAGGACGCCCGAAAGAAGGTGGGCTTGAAGCCATGGATGGCTTGCTAAAAAATACCATTGAGCGCATTGACGCACTGTTTCGTTCCAAAAGTGATATCACCGGCCTGAGTGCAGGTCTAACTGATTTAGATAAAAGAACCTCGGGCTGGCAAAATGGCGAATTAATTATTTTGGCTGCGCGCCCATCCATGGGTAAAACGGCATTGGCATTAAATTTTGTTGAGTCGGCTATTTTTACCCAGCCAAAGCCGGTGTTGGTTTTCAGTATGGAGATGCCGTCTGAATCGCTGGTTATGCGCATGCTCTCTTCTATTGGCCGCATCAATCAAAATAAAATTCGCAACGGCCAGCTCACAGAAGAAGACTGGCCCAAACTAACGGCTGCGGTGCAAAAGCTTAAAGGCGCTAGTTTGTTTATTGACGATACCGCAGCGCTCACACCGCAAGATATGCGTGCTCGTATTCGTCGCACCGCTCGAGAGCACGGTGATCCCGGACTTATCATGGTGGATTATTTGCAGCTTATGCAAACAGCCGACGCGAGTGAAGGGCGTACACAAGAGATATCAGAAATTTCTCGCTCATTAAAAGCAATGGCGAAAGAATACGACTGCCCTGTTATTGCGCTTTCACAACTTAATCGTGGAGTTGAGCAGCGGCCCAATAAGCGGCCGATGAATTCTGACTTGCGTGAATCCGGCGCCATTGAGCAGGATGCGGATGTCGTTCTATTCATCTATCGGGATGAATACTACAACGAAGACAGCCCGGAAAAAGGTATTGCAGAATTGATTTTGGGCAAGCAACGCAATGGCGAAGTGGGTACATGTCGAGCGGCGTTTATTGGCAAATATACGCGCTTTGAAAATCTGGCCCCGGATTACATGGTAAATGACCAATAAGCCCCCCTGCACCCCTGTTTACTTCCGTCTTTGTTGCAGTGTATCATCGCCGGCCTCGTTACCGATGCACATCTAAAGATGCAGCTATTTCGCCATATCCAGGCCCTCCGCCAATCACTTGCCGCAGAGCGAGCTCGGGGCAAGCGTATAGGCCTTATTCCTACCATGGGCAATCTTCATCAGGGTCATTTAGCGTTGGTGCAGCAGGCCAAGAGTCGTTGCGACCTTGTGGTAGCCAGTATTTTTGTCAATCCACTGCAATTTGGCCTCAATGAAGACTGGGACCAATACCCGCGAACCTTTGAGGCGGATAGCCAAAAACTCAATACTATTGGTTGTGACTATCTATTCTTCCCCGATGAGCGCGAAATCTATCCCAACGGTATGTCGGAACAGACCCGCGTGCTTGTGCCGGGCATGACCGATCTTCTCTGTGGTGCCAGCCGTCCAGGCCACTTTGAAGGTGTGACCACTGTGGTTACCAAGCTGTTTAATATTGTTCAGCCAGACGAGGCTGTGTTCGGTTTAAAGGACTTTCAGCAAATTGCGGTGATTCGCCGTATGGTTGAGGACCTGTGTATGCCCGTGACCATTATTGCAGGGGATATCGTCAGAGAAGACGATGGCCTGGCGATGAGCTCGCGCAATCATTTTATCGATTCAGATGAGCGCCCTAGAGCCAAGCAATTACACCAGACTCTATGTTGGGTTCAGGCCCAAATTATGGAGGGTAGAAGAGACTACAGCCAATTAGAGTCTGAGGCCAAACAGCAGATTATAGCGGCGGGTTTTAAGCCCGACTATTTACAGGTTTGCTGTAGTGATACACTAGCCGCCGCCGGGGTCGATGACCTTGAATTGACAGTGCTTGGCGCCATGTACACCCGTGCAGCAAGGCTAATTGACAATGTGTCTTTGACCATCGGGCACCAGACCCAGCAATAAACAATAGCCGACAATAAATTACAGCAAGTTACAGTAAAACAGTAAGTAGTGAGAGAATAAAATGTTGAGCTCCATGTTAAAAGGCAAGCTGCATATGGCCACAGTAACCCAGGCAGAGCTCTGGTACGATGGTTCCTGTGCGATTGATGCCGACTTGGTAAAGTTAGCGGGCCTGCGTGAATTTGAAGAGATTGAAATCTGGAACGTGAGCAATGGCGAACGTTTTTCTACCTATATCATTCTTGCTGAAGCGGGCTCCGGTACTATTTCTATGAATGGCGGGGCTGCTCGTCGTGTGCAAGTGGGCGATCGCATTGTTATCGCGGCGTTTGGGCAATTTACAGAGGCAGAGGCTAAACACCACAAACCTAAACTGGTGTATCTCAATAACAAAAACAAGGTCGAGCGAACGTCTAACACCATTCCGATACAGGTGGCTTAGTGACATCAGTGTTGGTAAAGGCGAAAAAGGACAGTAAGCATTTCACTTTCTTCTAATTAATTAACCCATTTTGTGCTTTGTTGACTTCTTGCGTTTCTTACAGTCAAGCTTAGTTGCTATTAATGTTTCTATTTAAAGCTTCTATCTAAAATTTTATCTGATGTTTAAGTCCCATGCTTCCAGAGAGCTCATTAGTATTTAATATCAGTTCCCATCATGGCGCTTTAGCCTCTTTTGGGGACATGTTTATCTGTAAATAATCTGCTGTAGCAACAAGCAAGCCACGCGCTTATTAACACTGTGAACAATAGGTGTCGGCACCCAGAACAGATAAATCCCCGCTCTCTTTAAGTGGCTACAGCGCTGGACATACAGGCCTTCCTCATGCCCCATAATTCGCCGTAAAATACCTTTCTTCGTTTTTAGCAACCAGTGGAAATGATGTGATGAGAAAACGGATAAAAACGCTATAAAATAATTTTGTGTTCGAAATAATAATCATTATTCACTATTTTATATTGCTCGCACCGTAATGAGTGTAGGATTACTTAATGCTTTGTGGCGGGCGGATCATTGCTGTAACCTATCGATTTTTAATAACTTTATGAATAGGCTTGATTTGTCACATAGATGAATCTGCTGCAGTGCCATTAAACCTTTCTTGATTTTTGAGAGCTAATCTCTTGATGGGTGTAAATATTTCTTATCATAGCCCTGTGAAACAAAACTTTAAAGGTAAAGTGTTATGGTGCTCAGGCTAAACACTCAACTTCATAGAGCATTGATTATCCGTTCGTGAGAAGAATTAAAGTACCCGATAGAGGTATAGAGCTACATTATTGTAAAGAGTCATTAAAGAAAGACGAAGAGTTTTGTGACTTAAGAAACCGCTACCGCAGTACATAGCAGGCCTTGTGGTGGGCAAGACAGTGTTGATCGCAGACGCAAATTTAACCCTGTTTATTATGCCAATTTATAGAGATTCAGCCCACTTAAGCGTCTTTTAGTGAGACAAGGGAAACTGTTTGAGTGGTTTAAATTAAGCAAGTTAGCCAATAGACGCGGGTCTGGAGTTTACTCAATATTGGTCAAAACAGATGTATCTTAAACAGTTTATCAATTACCTTTGCTACGGCTTCTAGGATGTTTTAATCAATGCAAACAACAATAGATGATAGTGAGAATAGGAGTTAACCAGAGGTTATTTTAAGCGCTCCTACTAATTTTAAAGATGTAAAGATGTAAGGGGAGCAAATTATGGTCAGCACCAGTAACATTGGCAATTCCAATAATGCCAACACCTCCAATTTATCAGCAGGCACTTCTCCCACTGCCCAGCCGCCGTCGGGATCATTCAATCAAGCCGCCGCGGCCAATGATCAGGGTTCCGCAACCACTCCCAGCACAGTCACCACCCTGGCGGCGGGCCAAAAAATCTATCGCAAGGACCCTCTGTATTCTGCTGATGGCCGCTATGCATT
>JBCBZU010000279.1:0-3749 GCA_039815165.1 Pseudomonadota bacterium | reverse complement strand
CAGGAGCCGACGTAGAGCGTACAGGGAGTATTCACAGCGTGTTTGAAATGACAGTGTATTCTTTTCAAGTGCCCCGTTAGTAACACACGGCAATAATACATTTTCGCTGTGGACGCCTGACTGTTGGCTGTCAACTGACTGATTCACAATCCCGGTTCTGAATGTTTGTTACCGCATCGGAAAAGGTTTCTCTAGCGAATCGGGTAGTTGGGGGCTTCTTTAGTTATTTGCACATCGTGCACGTGACTTTCTCCCATACCGGCTGAGGTAATTCGCACAAACTGTGGCTTGGTGCGCATTTGCTCAACCGTGGACGAGCCGGTATAGCCCATGGCAGAACGCAGGCCACCCATTAACTGATGAACAATGGCCGACAGCGGACCTTTGTAGGGGACTCGCCCTTCGATGCCTTCCGGAACCAGTTTTTCGACCGCACTGCCGTGTTGAAAATAACGGTCTGAGGAACCCGTTGTCTTTGACATGGCCCCAAGAGAACCCATGCCACGGTAAGATTTATAGGTACGCCCTTGGTATAGCTCTACTTCACCGGGCGCTTCTTCAGTGCCTGCAAACATAGAGCCCATCATCACCGCGTAGCCACCCGCAGCAATAACCTTGGCCAAATCACCGGAAAAACGGATACCGCCATCGGCAATCACCGGCACAGGGCTGCCGCTCAATGCCGCGGCGACGTTGGCGACGGCAGAAATTTGTGGCACCCCAACGCCACTGACAATGCGCGTGGTGCAAATAGAGCCAGGGCCAATACCGACTTTAATCGCATCGGCGCCGGCTTTAACCAGGGCTGTTGCCGCTTCCGCAGTGGCAATATTGCCGCCGATCACTTGCATGTCCGGGTAGCTATCTTTGATCATACGCACGCGATCGAGTACATTTTTTGAATGTCCATGGGCGGTATCGACCACTAACACGTCCACCCCCGCAGCCACTAGAGCGTCTACACGGTCATCGGTATCCGGACTGGTGCCCACCGATGCCCCCACTCGCAGGCGGCCTTCGGGATCTTTACAGGCATTGGGGTATTTTTCAGCCTTATTAATATCTTTAACGGTAATCAGGCCCTTGAGTTCAAAGCGGTCGTTTACCACCAATACTTTTTCAATCCGGTGTTTATGCAGCAGCTCGCGCACTTGGTCTGCCCCCGCCCCTTCGTTAACGGTGACTAAATTTTGTTTCGGCGTCATAATGCTGGCGACAGAGGCCTCTAGGTTGGTTTCAAAGCGAACGTCACGCCCGGTGACAATGCCAACCAAATTGCCATTTTCCAACACAGGCACACCGGAAATATTATTTTTCTGGGTCAGCGCAATTAGCGCTTTGATCGATGAGCTGGATTCAATGGTGATCGGGTCTTTAACCACGCCTGCTTCAAATTTTTTCACTGCCCGGACCTGAGCCGCCTGATCGTCAACAGACATGCTTTTGTGAATAATACCAATACCCCCTTCCTGGGCGAGAGAAATGGCCAGACGAAACTCCGTAACCGTATCCATTGCGGCTGAAACCAGAGGAATATTGAGGTGGATAGTTCGGGTTAATTGGGTGCGCAAGCTGACATCTTTGGCGGTTATTTCAGAATAACCGGGCACCAGCAGTACATCATCAAACGTAAGGGATTCTTCGAGAATTCGCAGCATAGATAACAGTCCAATAAACAAACACTTCCCGCTGACGGTAGGCTTGCGACGAGATAAGTGAGCCGCGCATTATAGTCTTTTAAACAAGGGGGGTAAATGCCGTTGAGCGTTGTCTGGGCCGGTGTCACAAGCGCTTAGGCTTGGCGGTCCACAGCAACAGGCTTTTTACAGTAAAGCGGTAGACTGGCTCTGTATGAGCCAGGCTCTTGTTAACAGGGCCTTGTTAAGAGGGTCTGGAAGCAAAGCCCAAAGTGGTTTATGCTCACCCGATGGATTTATTCAATTCCAGTCACAGCGAAAAAAATATTCTCTCTGTCAGCCAGCTGAATCGCAAGGCAAAGCAATTGCTGGAGACCCATTTACCCTTAATTTGGGTGTCTGGCGAATTATCGAATTTGGCGCAACCGGGGTCCGGACATTGGTACTTTTCACTAAAAGATGAAAACGCCCAGGTGCGCTGCGCGATGTTTCGCAATGCCAACGCACGGGTTCGCTGGCAACCGCAATCGGGTCAGCAAGTGCTTGTTCGGGCGCGCGTTAGCCTATATGAAGGACGGGGCGACTATCAACTTATCGTCGAACATATGGATGCCGCGGGCGCAGGACAATTACAGCAGGCCTATGAGGACTTAAAGCAAAAACTTGAGGCTGAAGGCTTGTTTGACCAGAGCGCCAAGCAGGCATTGCCGCTTTTTCCTCGGCATATTGGCCTGATTACCTCCGCGACTGGCGCCGCTATTCACGACATTTTAAGTGTGTTGCAAAGACGTTACCCGATTGCGCCCGTTACTGTGCTTGCGGTTGCCGTTCAGGGAGACAGTGCGGCACCAGAGATAATTGCCGCCATCGACAATGCGCAGCACTTTGGCAAATGCGATGTGCTGATTATTGCCAGAGGTGGCGGATCACTGGAAGACCTGTGGGCATTTAACAACGAGCGGCTGGCCAGAGCCATTGCCGCGTGTACTATCCCTGTAGTGAGTGCGGTGGGCCACGAGGTGGATTTTACCATTTGCGATTATGTCGCCGATCTCAGAGCACCCACACCGTCTGCCAGTGCTGAGCTTATCACACCGGATTTACCCGAGTGGCAGCAGACCCTGGATCTGTGGCAGCAACAGTTGGTACAACGCCAACATGCCCGGATTCAACAAAAGCAGCAACAGCTCAGGTTTTTAAAAAAACGTCTACGCCACCCAAAAGAAAGCCTCCAGCTGCAACAGCAAAGGCTCGCTATTGTGCGGCAGCGTTTAGCCCATAGCATTCGAAACCAACTCCATAGCTTAAGCCAGGCCCTTGAAAAAACACAACAAAAGCTATGGCGACAACACCCCCAACAGCGACTACAAGCGCTGCAGGAGACCTTATTGAGCCTGCGCCATCGTGCCAATACGGCGCTAACTCATCAACTCGAGCGCAAGCAACAGGCAATCGCGGCCAAAGCTCAGTTGCTGAATGCAGTGAGTCCACTGGCTGTACTGGCCAGGGGCTTTAGTATTACCTCTGACCAGACAGGCAAGCCCATCAGTGAGCTTGCTGACGTTCACCGGGACAGCACTCTCTCCACCCGACTACTGGACGGAACCATTAAGAGCAAAGTAACCGATGTTATTGCTCACTAACTTTCCATTGCTGTGAAACGGGCGTGAAACAGCCACCAATCCAGGCTTAAAACCGCTTCGCTTAATTCAACATTTATCCATAGCAAATTTATCCTACACCGGCCTTTTAGACTGGCTATATACAGGGTTAGGCCGTAAATCTCTTGTGGAAGCGCCAGAGCCCGTGCGGGTTTTTCTCTTCGCTGTGGCAGTGCTGGGCCTGATTGGACTAGAGCTGTGGGCGGTAGGGCAAACAAGCTTTACTGAAGGCGCTAAGGTTCAACCCTGGCCGTTTTTGGCCCGGTTGCTTTTGTTTGTGGGGGCGTGCCTCGTGACGGATCTTTCCTACTCAAAGATTCTGTTTTTACCGCTCCTTTTGTACAGCTATCTGGCTATTAATAAGCGTTTGAGCTATTTGTTAGCGCTGTTAGGAGTTACTGTGCTTTTGGGCATTAGTCTCTCAAATTTTAGAGAAATGGGGGGTGTGTTG
>JBCBZU010000470.1:0-2024 GCA_039815165.1 Pseudomonadota bacterium | reverse complement strand
TTCTTCTCTGACTGCTACCGGTGCTTTACACTGTAGTATAGCGAATTATTATGAATACTATTTGTTTATCCAATTGTTAATCTATGACACGATCCAAAACCAGTAAGCATTGGCTAAAAGAACACTTTAGCGATCAATATGTCAAACAATCCCAGGAGGATGGTTATCGCTCTCGGGCAAGCTATAAGTTACTGGAATTGCAGCAAAAAGACCGGCTGATAAAAAAAGGCATGGCAGTGATTGACCTGGGGGCAGCGCCCGGGGGATGGTCTCAAGTGGCGGCGCAGCTTGTGGGCAGCCAAGGCTTGGTGATTGCCTCAGATATCCTGCCGATGGATTCCATTGAGGGCGTAGAGTTTGTACAAGGTGATTTTACCGAGAGACAAGGCCTGAATGCGATTCTAGCGGTACTGGCTGATCGCCCTGTGGACCTTGTGATTTCCGATATGGCCCCCAACATAAGCGGCATGGCAGATATAGATCAGCCCAGATCTCTGTATTTGGTGGAGCTGGCCTTTGAGCTGGCCCACCAGGTATCGCGCCCGGGCGGTGGATTTGTGGCAAAGGTATTTCAAGGGGCTGGAACCGATACACTAATGGCCAGAGTGCGTAAGTATTACAGGCGATTTGTTATCCGCAAGCCCAGTGCATCGCGCGCCCGCTCCAGGGAAGTGTATTGGGTCGCCGAGGGATTTAAAGGATAGAGGGTCGAACAGTGTATAGTAAGGTTAAAATACAGCCGTTTTATTCATAGCCAAAGATTTAAGGGCAGCTCTAAATATTAGGACTTTTTCGTGAGATCAAGCAAGCACCCCAGGGACAGCCGCAACCTACTGGGGCGTACTGAGGATTCGAATACGGCCCTTGCACCGAGATCGCGAGAAAAGACAGTCTCTAGAGATGCCCTTAAATCGACGTAAAAGGAACGATTGACAGTTACTATTACTCAGATAGTTTGACCTCGGGCTATACTACTATTAACGTGCGTGTAAAATATCTAAAAAAAGACTTAGTAATGAGGGTATTCACTTGAACGATATGGCAAAAAATCTGGTGTTATGGTTGGTCATTGCCGGCATCATACTGACAGTAGTCCAAGGCTTTGATAAGCCCCGAAACGAGACCACATTAGACTATTCTGAATTTGTGCGTGAGGTACAGACTGGGCGCATCAAAGAGGTGTCTATCAACGATCAAATCATTACAGGACGTTATTTTGACGATACCACCTTTACGACCGTTCGCCCGCAAGTGCTCGATATGAAGTTAATGGATGATTTGCTCAATAACAACGTCAAAGTAAAAGCCCCTAAACCAGAAGAAGCAAGCCTTTGGAAGCAACTGCTGGTCGCCAGCTTCCCCATCCTGATTATCATTGCGGTCTTCCTGTTTTTTATGCGCCAGATGCAGGGCGGCGTCGGTGGTCGAGGTAATCCCATGAGCTTCGGCAAGAGCAAAGCGCGTTTGCTGGGGGAAGATCAAATCAACGTTACCTTTGCCGATGTTGCCGGTGTTGACGAAGCCAAAGAAGAAGTGCAGGAACTGGTTGAATTCCTCCGTGACCCAAGTAAATTTCAACGCCTGGGTGGTCGCATCCCCCGCGGCGTACTTATGGCGGGCCAGCCGGGCACGGGTAAAACACTACTGGCAAAAGCCATCGCCGGTGAAGCCAAGGTGCCCTTTTTCTCCATTTCTGGCTCTGACTTCGTTGAAATGTTTGTGGGCGTAGGCGCCTCGCGTGTTCGCGACATGTTTGACCAAGCCAAAAAGAATGCCCCCTGCATTATCTTTATTGACGAAATTGATGCCGTGGGTCGCCACCGTGGCGGTGGTCATGGCGGTGGTCACGACGAGCGCGAGCAAACGCTTAACCAGCTACTGGTTGAGATGGATGGCTTTGAAGGCAATGATGGAGTGATTGTAATTGCGGCAACTAACCGTCCCGATGTGCTCGATAAGGCACTGTTGCGTCCAGGCCGTTTTGACCGTCAAGTGCATGTTGGTTTGCCGGATATCCGCGGTCG
>JBCBZU010000288.1:0-3670 GCA_039815165.1 Pseudomonadota bacterium | reverse complement strand
CCATCGGCATAGCCGATGTAAGCCATTGAAAATCAAGCAGCTTCGCACAGTTGCGCCAATTTTCAGTGGCGTCAATCAAATAGTTCAGGACGAACTATTTGATTGCCAGGTTAATAGCTATCTGTGTTTATAGATAACAGCCCACCTTCCCATCCGTGTTGATAGTAAGTGTTGGGTTATAAAACCATCGTTTTTTATTTTTTGCTTTCACCCAGGTTAATAATTTTGATAATAAGAAGTATTGGAGTTTACTTTGAAAAAGCGAAGTACAGCATTGCTTGCTCTAACAACGGCAGCACTTGGTCTGCCGGGAATCGTCCCCAAATCGGCAAATGCCCAAGCCGTTCCTGAAAAGTTTACAGCGAGCTATCGCTTTACAGAGTACCAAGAGGATGCTCAGCCAGCAGCAGTTGATAATAACGTTGTGGTGAATGAAGAAGTGGATCGCTACGATATATCTGTACACCAAATCAGTATTAAAGGTCCGGCATCCTCCAATGTTGAATTCGGTGTGGATTTGATCACTGAGACTTTATCGGGTGCGTCACCATGGTATGTCATTGAAGGTTCAGATGGCCAGCCGGTACAGATTATGAGTGGTGCCACCATTGAAGAAGAGCGCGATGAGATAAAGCTGAACGTTGGTTTTTACCCAAATAGCTCTCGACTGGGCTTTGGTTTATCTTACTCCAATGAAAATGATTATGAAGCCATAGGCGCTAATATCAGTAATACCCTGTGGCTTAACGATAATAACACTACCATTGATTTTGGCTTCAGTTTTTCCATTGATGAAATTAACCCTACTCAGGAGCAGGGGATCACTCGTGTTAAAAGCGAAGACAAGGATAGCGAATCTGTATTTCTGGGCTTATCCCAAGTAATTAATAAGACCTTGCTTGTAGGCGCTAATGTCAGCTATACCATCCATGATGGTTTTTTGTCAGATCCTTACAAGCAGGTCTCAGTGGCAGGGGTTCTCGAAGCGGACAGTCGCCCCGACAATCGCAAACAGGCGGCATTGGATTTACGGCTCAGAAAATATCTGCCGAATTATGCTACTGCCTTGCACGCCGATTATCGTTTTTACGACAGCAGTTGGGATGTCTCTTCCCACACACTGAGTTTAGGTGCCTATAAAAATATTGGTACATGGCAGTTGGTGGGAAGATTGCGTTGGTATGACCAAAGTGCGGCTAGCTTTTATCGAGATTTTTATACGGCTCCTCGGGCGGATCTTTTTTACTCCAGTGACTATCGTTTATCTGGATACGATGCTCTTAGTTTCAAAGTAGGTTTGAATAAATACTATGATTTTGGGACTTTTTATATTTCCTATGAAGATTATTCCAGCACTGGTAATGGTTCAAATCCAGGTTTGGTTGACTTTAATTTCTTCACCATAGGGCTGGATTATAAATTCTAGGGCATCGCTGACTCACGCAGAAGTTACTCGGCATGAGTTAGAGTGCTCTAGAAGAGGTTTGAATCTTTTTCATATTTTCAAAAAGGAGAATCTTTTTCTGAAGCCGTATTCATTTACTTTCAAAGCGATGGGGAGTCCTTGTGAACTAAAGGTTTACCTTCCGTCTAAAAAAGCCATGGAGGAGATTACGGGTTTAGTCGTCAATGAAGTCAGGCGTTTTGAAGAAAAATATACCCGCTTTAAATCGACCAGTATTACTTCTCAAATCAATAATAGCGCAGGCCGGTCCCAGCCAATAAGTGTTGATCATGAAACCGCTCGTTTACTGGATTATGCCGATGTTCTGTATCAACAAAGTGATGGTTTATTTGATATTACCTCTGGTGTGCTGCGCAAAGCCTGGGATTTTAAATCGCAACAATTGCCTTCGTTGGCAGTATTAAAGCCTCTGTTGGAGATTATTGGTTGGTCAAAAGTGATCTGGCACGACCAAAAAGTTCAGTTACCGCAAGGAGGAATGGAAATTGATTTTGGTGGTTTTGTGAAAGAATACGCTGCGGATGTGGTTTCTTCACTGTGTCGAGATCAGGGGGTTGTGCACGGCCTGATTAATCTTGGGGGCGATGTAAAAATCATTGGCCCTCATCCGGATGGCTCTCCGTGGGCAGTGGGTATTCAGCACCCGCGTCAACCATCCAAGCCAATAGCGCTTGTCAACGTTTGGCAGGGTGGGATAGCGACCAGTGGTGATTATGAAAGGTTTATGACAGTTAACGGTGTGCGCTATTGTCATTTGCTTAATCCAACAACGGGTCATAGCATACAGCCTGCAATTGCTTCCGCTTCCGTTATTGCGGATACTTGCCTGATAGCGGGTTCTTTTTCCACCATCGCCATGTTAAAGAGCCAGAACCAAGGCGATTGGCTTGACAGTATCGGTTTGCCTTATCTACAGGTGGATCAAAATATGGCATTAAGTGGTACCGTAGACCTCACTAATCCTTGAAGCATTGAACTGCCGTCAAAATAAATCAAAGTAGGGTGGCTGTGATAAGCATTACAACTAATCATGAAATCTGTCACAGTATGTATCTTAAAAACATTGTTTAATGTAGGTTTATTAAGAAAGCAATTTGAAAATAGAAAATAATCTAAAGGTTGCTTACATCATATCTCTAATGTCAAGGAATCTCAGGTCTAGCAAGGACATTAATCTGTTTATCTTTGTGCAAAGAATACTAATAACTCACATGATAGTCTGGGGGCATTATGTCTAGTGAGATTAAGCAGCTTGTTTTGAGTCTGTTGGTTTTATTGTTACTCGCTGCTTGTGGAGGTGGGCCGGATTCAGAAAGTCCAATAGCAACAGATGGTACCACTAATGCACCACCTACCAATGGTGCCGATGACGATAATACGCCACCGGTACTCAGCGACAGTGCTGAGCGGGGTAAGGCGCTCTATAACTCTTCTATTCAAGGCTGCTTGGGCTGTCATGGTGCCGATGGGCAATCTGGTCGTTTTCAAAAAATTGATCCGACTTTAGCCACCTATGAACACAGCTCTGTAGTGGGTCAAGGCTATCGTTTGGAGGAATATCTTGAATTGTGGATGCCGGTATCCAACCCATCCCTTTGCGTTGGCGAATGTGCGACAGACATTGCTGCCTATATGCGCTCTTGGAACACGGCGTCTCCTGAGCCGACTCCAGAACCGGCGCCTGCGCCTACGCCTAATCCAGTGCCAAGTCCCATTGAGATTCGTGTTGAATCAGAAGACTACGACCGCTACTACGATACGACAAGTGCTAATGAAGGCGGCGAATATCGACAAGATGATGTGGGTATTGGTCGTGCCATCGATCAAGGAGGTGGCTACTTCGTAGGTTGGACAGCGAGAGATGAATGGCTGGAGTACGATGTGACTATTCCTGCCTCAGGTGATTATAACCTTGAGCTCAGAATTGCTACCGTAAATGTGGTCGGCAATGGTGTTATTGCCCTATCCATAGACGGCCAATCAGTGGAGGATACCGTATCGCTTCCCATCACTGGCGACTGGCAAGGCTGGACATCAATCGATATCCCCTTGGGTCGAATTGAGCAAGGGCAGAAAAATATACGTTTTAGTATTGTTAATCATGGTATTAACTTGAATTGGTTTAGACTCCATGCTGATATTGCCGTACCAGAACCGACACCTACGCCAATACCTACGCCAGCACCCGTACCTGTGGCTGGAGAT
>JBCBZU010000397.1:0-2757 GCA_039815165.1 Pseudomonadota bacterium | reverse complement strand
TCCAGGGGTTTAGTTCTACGTTTTTTCGCATAAGGCTTAGATTTTCGCTCAAGAAACTTTTATTAATATTGTCACTCAGCAGTTCAATAACGGCCTCTTGCTCTAAATACTGTAAGCTGCCCTTTACCAATACTGAGGCAATAGGTCTGGATACAGCATTACTGACCACATTGGTGCCATAATAGGCAATGCTGCCCAGTGCAAAGGCAATAACGAGTATGAGACTCGAATATTGAGTCACCCGAAACGCTTTCAAAGCGATATTTTTTGAGTCGGTTTTTTCTGTTGACACTTTTTTAGTATTTTTTCGCTTATTCATAAATGACTTATCAACTTGTATTGGCAGATGCCAAAATACGCAAAACCAGCTCATCAAAACTATAACCCGCCGCTTTTGCCGCCATCGGCACCAGACTATGGCTGGTCATTCCAGGCACCGTATTGACTTCAATAACGGTAAACTTTCCCTCATTATCGACCATAAGGTCAGTTCGCCCCCAACCTTTACATTGCAAACTGTCAAAGGCCCACAGCGCCAACTCTTTTAGCTGTTGTTGTTGACCTTCATCAAGGCCACAGGGGCAAATATACTGCGTATCGTCGGCCAGGTATTTTGCCGCATAATCATAAAATGTATTGCTGGTTTTTAGTTTAATAGGCGGCAGTACTTCTCTATCGAGAATGGCAACGGTATATTCCTCGCCCGCCAACAACTGTTCAGCAAAAACGCAGGCGTCATACTCTAGTGCAGTGCTGTAGGCTGCTGTTAATTCATCTGCACTTTTGGCAATCGCCATACCGATGCTTGAACCCTCATGTGCCGGCTTTACCATTGCGCCACCTCCTAAGGCGCTCAACACCGCAGCGTAATCACTGTGCTCGTCCAAGGTTAAAAAGGGCGGTGTCGGCAAACCCATGCCCAACCACATTTGTTTACATATTAATTTATTCATTGCCGTAACCGATGCCTGCATGCCACTGCCGGTAAACGGGATACCCATAAAATCCAACAGCGCTTGCAGTCTACCGTCTTCACCAATGCCGCCATGGAGAGCGATAAAGGCAGTATCAATTTGGTGACGGCGAATATCATCGATTGGATTTTCGCCCAGATCGATTGCCAGCGCATTCACCCCTGAGGCTCGCAGCGAATCCAAAATTGCTGTCCCACTCTCAAGGGAGATGACGCGCTCCGCAGAAACACCGCCATAGAGCACGCCTACTTTTCCATATTGTTCAACACTCAACATATCACCTCAATTAAAACTAAAAACGTTTAGCACTAACGTTCAAGCGGCACATCTAAATTTCCCGTTTGCGGGCAGATACTCGCAAGTAAATTTCGAATTTTCACCGGCGCGCCTACCCCAGTTTTCGCTTGGCTAAAGTCACCGCCAGACCGCCGACATTACCGGCACCTTGGGTGATAACAATGTCACCCGCTTTAACAATATCTTTTACCACTGCGGGAACTCCATCGACACCCTCGACAAAAATTGGGTCTACCTGACCACGATTGCGAATACTGCGACTTAAATGTCGACCGTCTGCGCCATTGATGGCTTGCTCTCCCGCCGCGTAAATATCCAATAAAATGAGTACGTCTACCTGAGACAAGACCTCGACAAAGTCTTCGTAAAGATCGCGCGTCCGACTGTAGCGGTGGGGCTGATAAACCATCACTAAACGTCGCTGTGGCCACCCTTCTCTAATGGCTTTAATGGTAGCCTGAACTTCTGTAGGGTGGTGTCCATAGTCATCGACCAGCATGGCTTCACCTTGATCTTCACCTTCACCTACAGGGTAACTGCCGTAAATTTGAAAGCGCCGACCCACACCTTGGAACTGCGCTAATCCTGCTTGGATAGACTTGGCATCCACATCTTCATCAACCGCGACGGCAACGGCGGCCAGGGCATTCAATACATTGTGCCTACCGGGCATATTGACCTCGATAGACAGTGTCTCTACTCCGGTTTTTTCAGACAGTAATTTTCCGGTCACGGTAAATGCCGTTTTA
Organism: Pseudomonadota bacterium; assembly: GCA_039815165.1. GTDB lineage: Bacteria > Pseudomonadota > Gammaproteobacteria > Pseudomonadales > Cellvibrionaceae > CANLBN01. The sequence continues at coordinate 737 of JBCBZU010000397.1, read as the reverse complement.
TTTCTATCTTGTTTGACATCAATCGCTCGGAAGTCGTTATCTTCATTAAAACCATAGGTAATCACTTGTCGGGCAATATCGGGCAGCAATTCTTGAATAACCGGATCATCCCCACAAACCACTAACAAACCGTAGAATGGAAGGTTGTGAATAAACTCGACAAAGGTTTTCTTTAAACGCGAGAAGTCACCTTCATAAGTATCCATATGATCCATGTCGATATTGGTAATAATCGCCACCATGGGTTGCAGATGCAAAAACGACGCATCACTTTCGTCGGCTTCGGCAACCAGATACTGACTGGTGCCCAATTTTGCGTGACTGCCGGCGCTGTGCACCAGACCGCCGATAACAAAGGTCGGATCGCGATCAGCTTGGGCGAGAATACTGGTCAACAAACTGGTGGTGGTGGTTTTACCATGGGTACCCGCCACGGCAATTCCATGGCGATAGCGCATCAGTTCTGACAGCATTTCTGCACGCCTGACAATGGGAATGCGATGCTCACGGGCACTGATCATTTCGGGGTTTGTTTGGTCAACTGCACTGGAGTTGACGACAACATCGGCACCCTGGACATGCTGCTGGTGATGACCAATAAAAATAGCCGCACCCATAGTTTGTAGTCGGGTGGTCACCGCAGATTCTCTTAAATCTGATCCTGAAATATCGTAACCCAAATTCAGCAGCACTTCGGCAATACCGCTCATTCCAGCACCGCCAATACCAATAAAATG
>JBCBZU010000158.1:0-5698 GCA_039815165.1 Pseudomonadota bacterium | reverse complement strand
TTTCAGCCGCTTTAACATAGGTACGCTTTTTACGTACTTCAACATTGACTGTTTTACGTGTGGACCCACTGCCTACTTTTAAGGTACTGGTTGTTTTACGCTTTAGGGTGATCTTTTTTGGTGGTTCATCTTGTTCACCATGGCTCGCTTTTAAAAACGACAGAAGTTTTTTCTTCTCATCGTCTGATACAAGCTCATTTGCTGATGCATGGGAAAGTCCCGCATCCTTCATTTGACCGAGCAGGCGCTCGACCGATGTGCCCACCGATTTAGCGAGGTCATTAACTGTTACATCCGCCATGGTTTCTCCCCGATTTTTTACTCACCTGCGCCCGCTTCTGCGAACCAGGGTTCACGTGCCTTCATAATTAATGCTGCTGCACGCTCTTCTGTCATACCATCAATATCCAATAGTTCATCAACGGACTGTTCCGCCAGATCTTCCATGGTGACAACACCTTGTTTGGCTAATGTTGTTGCGAGTGCGTTATCCATACCTTCCATCGCCAACAAGTCGTCGGCGGGCTCGGCTCCTTCTAACTCTTCTTCTGAGGCTAAAGCTTTGGTTAATAACGCATCTTTCGCTCTAGAGCGTAATTCTGTGGCAATATCTTCATCAAAGCCTTCAATAGAGACCATTTCCTCTATGGGTACATAGGCGACCTCTTCCAAGCTGGTAAAACCCTCTTCAACCAGCACAATGGCAACATCTTCATCGACGTCAAGGGCTGCCATAAACAATTCAACCTGCCCCCCCGCTTCTGCTTGCTGCTTTGACTCCCACTCTTCGGTGCTCATCACGTTGACTTCCCAAGCGGAAAGTTCAGAAGCCAGGCGGACGTTTTGTCCGCCGCGACCAATGGCCATTGCTAGGTTATCTTCAGCAACGGCCACATCCATTGAGCGGGTTTCTTCATCGACGACAATGGACTCAATTTCCGCGGGCGCCATTGCGTTAATCACAAATTGCGCTGGGTTATCGTCCCAAAGAATAATGTCGATGCGTTCATTGCCCAGTTCATTGGATACCGCCTGTACCCGGGCGCCGCGCATGCCCACGCAGGCACCAACGGGATCAATACGGCCATCATTGGTTTTTACCGCAATTTTTGCGCGGGAACCAGGGTCGCGAGCGGCGCCTTTAAGCTCGATGACCTCTTCTGAGATTTCCGGCACTTCAATGCGAAATAACTCGACCAGCATATCGGAGCAAGCGCGGCTTAAATACAGTTGCGGCCCACGGGCTTCGCTGCGGATCTCGGTTAATATTGTACGCACGCGATCACCCACTCGAAAAATTTCTCTTCCCACCAGTTCTTCACGGGGCAGCAAACCTTCGGCATTGTTGCCCAAATCGACAATAATATTGTCGCGAGTGACTTTTTTAACGGTGCCACTGATCAATTCATTGACTTTGTCGCGATACTCTTCAACAACTTGCTCACGCTCTGCTTCACGCACTTTTTGTACGATCACTTGTTTGGCGGTTTGCGCCGCAATGCGGCCAAAATCAACATTTTCTACCTGCTCGGTGTGCACATCACCCGGCTTTAAGGCCGAATCTTTTTCAGCGGCTTCCTCTGTGGTTAGCTGGGTGCCTAAAAGCGCCAAAGTATCATCATCGACCACTTCCCAACGACGAACCGTTTCGTAGTCACCGGTTTTGCGATCAATGGTGACGTGGATGTCGGAATCCTCGTCGTAGCGCTTTTTAGTCGCTGTGGCGAGCGCCAGCTCTAAGGCTTCAAAGATAATATCTTTGTCGACACCTTTTTCGTTGGATACTGCTTCCGCAACCAATAGTATTTCTTTACTCATAGCAACGCCCCATAGACAGACATGTTTCTCAATTCACTTTTTTTGCTAATCCAATGGTTTAGCTGACAATCGTATTATCGCCGGGGAAGATCCCGCGGTTTTACGCTTGACCCTTGACCCACAATTGTTATCAAGGCTGGCACGGACACCAGATAAGGCCCGGTCTTCCACAACCAAAAAAGGCCTTGTATGACTCAAAACTGCGGAACGATATTCGCCTTGTCAATTAATTCCACAGGCAATAAATATTCTTCGTCGTCCACCCGGACAACCACCTCGTCATCTTCAACATTCACCAGACGACCACTGATTTTTCTGCGGCCTTCAACACTTCTGCTCAGCTTAATCGCCACCGATTCGCCAATATGGCGCTGGTATTGATCCAGGGTATATAGGGGCCGGTCGAGACCGGGCGATGACACCTCCAGCGTGTATTGTCCCGAGATGGGGTCCTCTACATCCAATAAACTGCTAATTTGGCGGCTAACCTTTTCACAGTCTTCGATGCCGACGCCATCTTGTTTTTCTATATAAACCCGTATTAGTGAATAACGACCCTGGGATAATGTCTCAATACCCCATAGTTCGCAATCAAGCGCTTCTATAAGCGGCCTGATCAAGTCACTGAGCAACTGCTGTTTGGCAGACACGATAATCAAAGCTTCCGGCAATAAAAACAAAAAATGGGCTCTGGGCCCAGTAGATCAATTCAGTGGCACATAATCCACAACTTGATCCACAACTTGGACCATTGATGTAAAACCTACAGACACAAAAAAACCCCAATTAGGGGCCTCTGAAATGCGCTTTTCTTTATATAGGACAGCCTTAAATGTAAAACAGCTCTTATAAAACAGCTCTTATAAAACGGCTCCTATGAAAAAACTCTAAAGAAAATGCTATGTCATCAATATGCAGCTTAGGGTGACAGCTTGCAATACTGAATGGGCAGCGGGGGTCTCAACCAAGCATATTGGCTTGTCCAACGAGGATATTGCCCTAATTGGATAAACGGGCTTAGGCTACCTGAATCTCAAAGAGAGTCTATTAAAACGACAACTTACCCCGGTTTTGACACCTTACTTCTCAATACTTCTCTTTTTGATACGTTACTATGTGACTTATATGAGATTTACATGCACTTACTACATGCGACTTGCTATGTGACTCAATTAACCGCGGTAACTGTGGTTCAAGTAAGCTGCGGTTCAAGTACTCAGGGAGTTCGTATCAATTGAAGGTCTCTTAAAATGCCGGAGTATACCAACTGTTCGGGCCTTTAATCAAGGATGAAAAGCACGAATGTCTGGGAAATGACGAAAAAGGGCATTAATCACCTTGATATAAGCGGAAAGATAATCCTCTTTTACTCTAAACACCTGGTGATCACTTATCGCTGACCTAACACATTCTTTTATATGCTGTATTGAGCAATACCGCCGTTTCATCCATTATCTTCTTACCCAGTTGTTCTACATGGCGATTGCGCCAGTTCTCCAAAAGGCTTGCTTTGACCCACTGATTAAAAGCGGTAGCATCTCAAACGTCAACTGGATAATTAGTCAAAACCGTTTGCCGGATCAAGCAAACCCTCATAGAAACTCTTTGCGTACATATAGATATCGTTTGGCCACTGACTTATCAGCCGGTCAAACTGCCGATACTCGGACTTAAATAAAAACCTTAGGGATTCTTCATAACCGGGCAAATCCCCAGCGCTTGCAGAAATAAAAGAAAATACCGCTTCCTGGCAACGCCTGTGCTTGTCTTTCTCCTGATTGGCTCTGCGCGCTTCATCCACCAGCCTGCGCAGCACACTCGATGCCGAACCCGGTTGATCTTTTAGCCATTGCCAATGCCTTGCTTGCAGAGTGATCTCGCGGGATACCACGTTAAGCTTTGGCCGCCCGCGCGCCTGGTTAGGGCTGTTCTGCTCAAGATCTCCGGGAAACTGACTGGCAAGGCGCTGTGCAATGTCGTCGTCACTACCGCGCAGATCGAGGTCAAACTCCTCCCCTGTTGAGTCATCAAAGTACAAGACCTGTAGATCAGGCTTAGCCGCCAATGCCGCTTTAACTTCCATCGCCACATCCAGCACATTTCCGGTCGCTATACGCTGATTACCCGAGAAGGCGCTGCAGGGCTTATTCAATTTTATTTTGGCCACTTTTTAACCGAATGTTGGACTATTTCGAAATATTTGCGGTATTTTACCCTGGTAAAATTGCCGAGCCTATATTTTTATCCGGGTAATAATTGGGCGCAAAATAAGCACAACGGTTTTAATGGCTGTTCAAGCAGCCCTGTATGGTTTCAAAGGTATAATCCAACTGCTCCCTGGTGTGCTCAGCGGTAATAAAAAATCTTAGCCGGGCTTCATTTTCAGGCACCGTGGGTAACATTTGTCGAGTGTCCGCTGGGAATGGTCACGCTGGCTTCACAGTCTAAAAGTTCCGCTAATTCTTGCTCTAACTCAACGTGAAGCATCTGTTCACCAGACACTAAGCGACTTGCCGATGGCGAAGTGCCGCAAGCAGTAATGGCAATACAATCAGACCGTCTAAGAAGGTCTCCAGCTCGCTATCGACCCCGCTCCATTTATTGATTGAGCGTTGAAGCCAACTATCCAAACCCGTAGATTCCCCTGGACTTGTTAAATAGTGTTGAAACGAAAAGTCCAAAAGTTGCACGATATCCTCGGGAATATCTCGGTGTGCTGCGGATTTTTCGCACAGGCGGTAATGGTCGCCCTCATCGTGTACCACCCACCCCAACGATTCCAACAGGCGCAAAGCCACTCTAAGATGGCCGCTATTGGCCTGCAGGCGGTTAACAAGATCACCAAAGGCCAATGCGGTGCCCGAGGCCATAGACTCGAACAAAGCTCGACGCACACAGGCCCTTACCACTGGCGCAATGACATATCCATGGGAAAAACTATTCAGTACGGAAAGCACGGGACGTATCACAGTTGGTTAAAAGTGATTTAGGGATGACGATTGGCTGTTAATGCCAGGGGGTAAAATACCGATTTTCGGGTGCAACCAGGGTTTGCTCGGTCACGGGCGCCAGCAAAGCGAGTTTGAGTCTGCTTTTTTCAACATCAAAGTCGCGAAAAATATGCTCGAATTATTTTCTGCATGGCATTTTTATCAGCAAGTATCGCCCATCCGTTGTCGCCAGTAACAGACAATTTTACAATTAATCGGAGAAACTATTTTTAATTTACATTTTGCGAATTTAAAATTCTCTATGAAATCAGTCGATCCGAGCAAAAATCGTAACGCACTTCGCGAATGTTGTGGCGCAGATTATTTTTCTTTTATCATTAACAAAATAGACGAACACAGTTTATAAAAAACAGTCGTCAGTGGCACTCAGACTAATAATGATTTTTGCGCGAATGCAGAGTAAAGAAAAACCCTAGAGGAAGATTCGTCAGAACCAGTGACAATAACACATCAGGCTGAACAATAAGTATCGACACAGCTTAATAGCTAAACGTCTCACGGCCGTTGCAGGTAAGCTAACGTGAGTCATCGAGCAGCCTGGCCTGAAAATGCATTGACTTTACTCAGTACTGACTATTGCCTTGTTAGATCTTGGTTTTGGCTGCGAGCCTGTATTAACCAATAGGGTGCACCATGCTGATAAAATCTTTTTCAAATGCAAATGAAAACTTTTGATAAAGCTCAATGGCGGCCTTATTATTGGTTTGGGTTTTTAATATAAGCTTGGGGACCCAAAGAGATTTAGCAGACTCAATCAAGTGATTAATCAATGAGCCAGCATGGCCTTTACGTCTGTACATTGACTTAACATAAAGATCATTTAAAATCCAAATAGTCGATAAGCTAACCGTACACCTTTTCTAACACCT
>JBCBZU010000065.1:0-8018 GCA_039815165.1 Pseudomonadota bacterium | reverse complement strand
TTTACGCAAGCACTAGCGACTTTTCAGACCTTAACGAATACAGACCTTAACGAATACAGACCTTAACGAATAAAAGTGGCTAATACAATCCAGGCAATTATACTGACTTGCTCTGATGTTTCAGCATTTAAATGCAGCACAGTATACAGCACTATTTCCGGCAGTCTGATGCGCCTGTATGCTCAGCTCTGGCGCCTTAAATAATGAGGCCGTTTGCGAATTTTACGGCTTGCCAGTCAATACTGCGATTATTCCCTAGAGTCAGTGATTCGTCCAGCCCATACTCAATGGATTTATAATCCTAAAAGCCACAATTAAACCGCCGCGAGTTCTGCCGCCTCATTGACATCTACCGTCACCATGCGCGATACACCTGCCTCATGCATGGTAACGCCCATTAGCTGTTGTGCCATTTCCATGGCAATCTTATTGTGGGTGATGTAGATAAACTGAATCTGCTCAGCCATCTCCTCCACCAAACGCGTATAGCGCGCAACATTGGCATCATCCAGCGGGGCATCGACTTCATCTAACATGCAGAAGGGTGCGGGATTCAAGCGGAAGATAGAGAATACCAAGGCAATGGCCGTAAGCGCTTTTTCACCGCCGGACAGTAGATGGATGGTGCTATTGCGCTTGCCGGGTGGCCTGGCCATAATCGCAACGCCAGTATCCAATAAGTCTTGACCAGTCAACTCCAAGTAGGCGTGGCCGCCACCAAAGACCTTGGGAAATAGCTCTTTAATACCGCTATTGATTTGGTCAAAGGTCTCTTTGAATCGAGTGCGGGTTTCTCTATCGATTTTGATAATGGCATTTTCAAGTGTCGTTAAGGCCTCGCACAGGTCTGCATTCTGCCGATCCAAATAGGTTTTACGCTCAGACTCAACTTTATACTCATCGATTGCCGCCAAGTTGATGGGGCCGAGCCGGGTAATGCGCTGATGAATGTGTTCCAGGGCGCTTACCAAGGGTTCTTCTGTTGCATTTTCATCCAGCGCTTGTAGAAGTTGTTGCAGCTCATTGCCGTCTTCCAGCAACTGTTTTTCAATGGTTTCTCTTTTCACTTGCACGGTCTGCGCAGACAAACGTGTCTCGGTGAGTGTTGCCCGTAGAGTTTGCAGTTCACTCGCGACCTGGCTACGGCGTTGTTCCGCATCACGCAAGTGTTGCTCAACTGTCTCCACTTGACGACGGGTTTCATTTAGCTCAGCTTCAAGCGCAATGCGTTTTTCCAACAGCGCTTCCAGCTCCAGTTTATACTCTTCAGTTGGGTCGTGGCCGTCCCCTAAGGTCGTTTGCAGTTGTTGGCGTCGCTGTTGTAAGCGGGTGCTTTGATCCTGCAAACGCTTCATGGTTTCACCAATGGACTGCAGTTGGGTTTTGATTGACTGGTGGCGCATGGCCAAAGCGTGTAACTTGTCTTTATCGTGACGTGCCCGTTGGCGGCTTTGATCCAGGCGACCCCGAATGCTATCACGGCGATTTAACAATACTTCCTTTTGTTCAGCATCCTGCTCCATGGCCGAGATGGCTTGCTGCAAGTTTGCGCGGGATTGCGTGAGGTTGTCCGCTTCAAGATCTAATTGTTCTCTGGCTTCAGCAATATCAGACGCGGTTTTTTGGCGGCGTTTGGCATCCTGTTCAATGCGCACTTGTAAGGCATTTAGCTGTGATTGTTGTTGGTGAAAACGCTTATTGTGCTCGTCTAATTCACGGCGATTGTGTTCGCGCTGCTGTTCAAGCCCGGCTAATTGTTCGCGCTGACTGCGCAATTCACTGACCTGGTTTTCGACTGTGGCTTCAAGTTCGGCCATGCTGGTGTTGAGGCTGTCTAGAACTTGCTGTCTCTCTAGCACACTGTCTTCATCATCGGCAACACGCTTGACTCTAAGCCAGTTGGGCCCTAACCACAGGCCATCAGCAGTAATCACCGACTCGTGAGCAGCCAACTCACTGCGCATAGCAAGCGCGCTATTTAAGCTGTCTGCGGTATAAACCCCTGCCAGTAAAGCACTAATATCACTGCTGGTTTCAACATAATTGGCTAGAGAGGCGCGATTATTCACCGATTGATTGCGCTGATGTTGCTTATCCAACAGCATCAGCGCGCCCTGTTCCAGCGCGCTTAGCGCGTCGCTAAACGGTTCTAAATCTTCGACGCACACGGCCTGTAGTGCATCACCTAATACTAGCTCAACCGCGGTTTGCCATTGGGGTTCTACCGTGAGTTGCGCGAGTATGCGCGGTTTGGCATCCAGGGTTTGGGCGTGTAACCAGTCATCCAGATTTTTTCCGCCCGATGCCGCTGCTTGTTGCAGTGCCTCTAGTGAAGCATGGCGACCGCGGGCTTTTTGTAGTTGACTGCGCCGGTCATTCAAGGCATCGTCAAGGGCGACAATGCTCTCACGAATATGCTCAATATCCACCACGCTGGTGTCGATCAAGGCTTGTTTTTCCTGTTTTTGTAGGAGCGCCTCATTGAGTGCTTGTTGAAGCAGAGGAATTTCGTCTGACCCCTCAATTGTCTCGGTAACATTTTCGTCTTCCAGGCGACGGATGCGTTCGATTAAACGGGTTTGTACTTGTTCTATATGCTGAATACGGGATTGTTCAACTTCCGCGCGTTGCCGGGGTTCGGCCGCTTGTTGGTTAAACTCATCCCACTCTCGCTGCCATGCCTGCATGGCTTCTTCTGCATCTAACAGTTCCGTGCCCGAATCATTTTCAGCAAACTGCAGCAGCTCCAGTTGAGGCTCGATTTCAGCTAACTCCACTTCCCAGGCCGTTACTTTTTCAGTATCGCTTGCTAAATGGATTCGGGTTTCTTCGCTTTCGTGCTCAACTTGGCTTAGGTCATCTTGCAATTGCCGATTGCGTTCTTGCACATGCTGAATACTCTGTTCTAGTCGAGCAATTTCACTGCCCACAGCGTAAAACCGGCCTTGAACCTCATTCAGTTTGTCGGCGTGCTCGGTATAGTGTGTGCGGTATTTTTCAATGGCGGTGTCGTGACTGACTTGTTCGGTAACAAAGGATTCAATGTTTAATTCCTGCTCGCTGATGGCCTGCTGCTGAAGCTTGGCTTGCTGATCCAATATGCGGTAACGCAAGGCTTCCAGTTGCGCTTTAACTGCACGTTCTTCTTGTTTTAGCTCAGTATATTTTTCGGCCGCTTTAGACTGGCGCTCCAGGCGGGCTAACTGTCGGTCCAATTCTTCGCGAATATCGGTTAGGCGCTCCAGGTTTTCCTGAGTCCTGCGCATGCGGTTTTCAGTATCGCGGCGGCGCTCTTTGTATTTTGAAATCCCAGCCGCCTCTTCAATGTAAACCCGCAATTCCTCTGGTTTTGCCTCAATTAAACGGGAAATCATGCCCTGCTCAATAATCGCGTAACTGCGGGGCCCCAAGCCCGTACCCAAGAAGATATCCACAATGTCGCGGCGGCGGCATTTACTGCCGTTGAGATAGTAGTTATTGTGGCCATCCCGGGTCACTTTACGCTTGATGGCAATGTCACTGAAGCCCGCATATTCCCCCTTGAGCGTGGCATCACTATTGTCAAACACTAATTCGATAGAGGCCTGGCCAATTGGCTTACGGCTATTGGAGCCATTAAAGATGACGTCGGCCATGGATTCACCGCGCAGGTTTTTGGCGGAAGATTCACCCATTACCCAGCGCACAGCATCGATAATATTCGACTTGCCACAACCATTGGGACCCACCACCGCACAAAGATTGCTGGGGAAGGATACCGTCGTCGGGTCAACAAAAGATTTAAAACCAGCGAGCTTAATATGTTTTAAACGCATATAAGAAACAATCCATAAGCCGCTGATTTATCAGTGTAAGCACCACGGCTAAAAAAATGAAGAGGGATTTTACACGGATCAGCCCACTATTACACCATGGTGAAGGACGAATATATCTTTTCTATAACATATTGCACTTAGCCACGTGCTCGGTGACAATACTGCCATCGAGACAGTAAGACACCCATTGACCGCTTATTGCAAGCACAGGGTATTGATAAGCGCCAAAAACATGGCCTGCTTGCGATTACCCTGGCCGTCATGAGCGGATAAAGGTCAAGCGGGACTGCGGCCTTAAACCTAAAAACCGCAGTTGAACACAGAATTTGGGCTGAGAGATAAGGCCGCAAGACAAGGCGTCGCTCGCCGGCAATGGCCGTAGCCTTTTTTAAAAGAGAGCCAAGAGTGACAACGCAGTATTGCGGCCTTAGATCCAGCCCAAATCTGTGTAGCGTTTTTTAACTCACCCTATGGGTGAATAAGAAGTAAAGTATTTTTGTGGGTATATCAGTGTCTTACGTGAGAAATAAGCGGTCAACTGCGGTTTTTAGGTTAAATGTAAGGCATCAACACAAAGCGAAAAGCATCAACGTAGCAATCAACCTAAGGCAACAGTTATGAGCTTATTTACCAGTATCGATCTTTCAGAACTACCTCCGCCCAACCTGGTAGAAGAGTTGGATTATGAAGCCATTTTGGCCGCCACCAAAAATGAACTGCAACATATCGCTCCCGATATTAACGTCGACACCTTATTGACCAGCGACCCCATCACTAAACTGCTCGAAGTGATCGCCTATCGAGAAATGCACATGCGCGCCCGCATTAACGAAGCCGCCCGCGGCGTTATGCTCGCCACTGCCACCGGCGCCAATCTCGATAACCTCGCCGCCCTGGTCAATATACAGCGCTCAGTGATCAAAGCCGCAGACGCAGGCAGCGATGCCGTCTACGAAGACGACACCCGCCTAAGAGCCCGTACCCAACTGGCCTTTGAGGGTTATTCCACCGCCGGTCCGGTGGGTGCTTATATTTTTCATGCGCTGTCGGCCTCGGCTGAGGTGAAAGACGTTGCCGTGTACTCCGATAAACCCGGCATTGTCGATGTGCGCATTCTCAGCAACAAAGACAACGGCGCTGCCTCTAGCGACTTGGTAAAAAAAGTCAATCAAGTTCTCACCGCCGATGACATTCGCCCCTTAACGGACTATGTGCGCGTTCATTCTGCGGATATTGTCCCTTATCATATCAGCGCAACCCTCACTATCTTTGCCGGTGTCGGTGGTCAACAAGTGGTGGAAGCCGCGCGGCAAGCGGCAGAAGACTATATTCAACAGCATCACCAACTGGGCATTGATATTACCCGTGCGAGCCTGTTTGCGGTACTGCACCAGCCCGGTGTGCAAAACGTTGCCCTGCATCAACCCGCCGCAGATTTAATGATTGACCGCAGTTCAGCCCCCTTTGGTCAAGTCAGCCATATTGGTTTTGTGGAACACCCCATCGCCGCCCCCATTCATTTGGCCGGCGGTATCCTTTATAAGCCTGGCGACAATCCACAAACCGGGCAGGTAAGCGGCACCTTAAGCCTGAGTGCCGCCATAGAAGAAGAGGCAATTTCTCACTATGCCATTTACTGGGGCGCTAACAATGCACAAAAATTACCTCTGGGCGTTAAGGTGTATGCATTCAATAAAAACCAGTTCACCCTGGACCATGGCGGCATACGCAACCTGGAAGTGACCAGCCTCGATGGCAACATAATCTACCTTATGGATCAAGACTATACAGTGGATGGCATCACGGTCACCGCGCTCAACGCCACCCTAAGCAATGCGCCAGTACGCGTAAGCTACGAGCTACCGCCGATTACCCGTTTGGCAGCAGGCAGCGAACTGCGTTTCCAATTTGAAAAAGAGACACCCATACCAAAAGACGCCACCCACTTTATCGCCTTTAGCCAAAACGAATTTGGTGAAATGCTACAGGGTATTAGCACCGCCATCACGCCTGCAAACAATCAGAGTAAGGGTGAGGAGGCGTAATCATGTCAGCAAGCACCTTCAACCCCAGCCTTAATGCTTTGCAATTTATTAATGAAGCCCAAGACCGCAACACAGTGCAAGGTCGTTTGGTGATCGGTCACGATACGCAAAAGCACTGGGTCACTCAGTATGAATTACATTGGGGGCGCGATGAGCAAAGCCCCATCGCACAGCAGAGTTTAATCGCGCGTTATCTGGCGGAAAATGTCGGCACCCAAGAGCAGCCGCGCTATCATTTTCGCGCGCCACTGGTGTATCACTTTAACGAGCACTCAATACCGCCGACGGCGACGCACTTATTGGTGTTTGCGCAACACACCAAGCGCGGCGCACATTTATACGCGCGGCGTCCATTGGTCAATCAAGACCCACTACTACCCCCGAGCGCATCGCGCCTGGAAAGACAATTAGCCGCCACCACTGGCCGCTTAAGTCAACTGCCGGTGGAAATTGACCGGCTTTGGGATGCCTCGACTTGCCCCGCTGAATTTCTCCCCTGGTTGGCTTGGGCCATCTCCGTTGATGTTTGGTTTGACAATAAAGAGGACTTAACGGAACAAGAAAGCCGCCGCCGCGACGTGATTCAACGCAGCGCCTTTGTGCATCAACACAAAGGTACGCGAGCTGCGATTCAGCGCGCTTTAAATACCTTTACCAATGTCAACATTACCTTAACCGAATGGTGGCAAGAAACACCACCGGCATCGCCACACACCTTTAAATTAGATTTACTGGTCAATGAAAATCTTGCCGGTGCGGGCAATGCGGAGTTAACCGGCAAGTTGCGCAATGCTATCGATGCCATTAAGCCCACGCGCAGCCACTACAGCTTTACCCTCAGCACCGTTCAAACCGCCGAGCTGCATATTGGCACAGCGGCCCGGGCGTTTAACTTTCAACGATTCACCATGGCAACCGCCGTTTAATGATCAGGAAACCACTATGAGTACAACACTAACCCCCATTATTACGCAAGACGGTATCAGCGCATTAATTGATGCAAAAAACCGCGGCGTCAGCGCCAGAATTACCCATGTTGCCGTCGGTGATGGCCATGGCCCCTATGAAGCTACTGCGGATATGAAAGCCTTAAAAAATGAACTGCAACGAGCCGTGGTTGCCGGTGGCGAGATGCGCGGCAAGTTACAAAACCAACTCTACCTTAACGCCACCATTAAAGACGGCGGCAGTCATATTCCGGATGTTTATCCCATTTATGAAATGGGTTTTTTCTTAAGTGATGGCACCTTGTTTGCGATTTATGCCTCACCCCAGGAAAAACTGGCGGAAAAAATTTCGGGCACCGACTTTGTGTTGGCTTTCGATCTTAGCTTAACCGGTGTTGATGTAGGCGAGGTGCGCATTGACGGCGACAGTCATCTGCAAATGCCGGTGGCCCGCGATAATATTCTGGTAGGTGACAATACACTAAAAATTCATACCCAGGCAGCATTCGACAAGGTGTTTAATCAAGGTAAAGACACAGTGATTGCGGACAACACCACCATTGTATTAAGCCCCATCCAAGAGGTTTCCAAGCCTTTTGATTCCGGTTATTTTCGCACGCTTGCACCCATTGAACGCTTTACTGACTCAAGCGCCGAACCCGGTAAGCAAGTCACCTGCCAGGCAAGCAATCACGGTCTGCAAGCAGGCGACAGCATTATGATTGTGCGCAGCAGCGCTTATGCCGGCACGTATCACGTCAGCCAAATTACCGATAATAGTTTTGATATTAAGGCTTCATTTAATGCCGATGCGACAGAGGCGGTGACGGCGCTGTGGGCAGCCGACGATGAGGATGCCCACACAGCCATTACCGGTTTTGCCAAAACAGATGCAGCGCCTGCCAATGAAGGCACTGCCTGCGTAAGCAATGGCCATAACCTCAAGGTGGGCGATAGCATTTTAATCACCGGCAGTGATCAGTATAACGGGGTGTATTCACTGGCGACGATTGCTGAAGACCAATTTATTATTGATACGCCTTTTATCGAAGCAGATATCGCCTTGGGAGCGGCGGGCGGCAAAGGTAATGGTGAACACCATACCTTTAATGGCAGGCCCGCCTATATATTAAAGAACAGCATCCAAGTGGGCAGCAATGTCAGCATTATTGGCTTTAACCCACAGGATACGGTGGTGGTTAAAAATCATG
>JBCBZU010000452.1:0-2203 GCA_039815165.1 Pseudomonadota bacterium | reverse complement strand
CCCCTGGGCTCATCGCACTTTAATTTTTCGTCAGTTAAAGCAGCTGGAAGACTTTATTTCGGTTTCGGTGGTGCACCCGCACATGTTGGAGCAAGGGTGGTCGTTCGCCGATGACTTTAGCGCAGCAACAGGCGATGCACTTTATGGATATGACTTTTTGCATCAAGTGTATACACAAGATGATGCCGCTTACTCCGGCCGTGTAACGGTACCCATTCTTTGGGATAAAAAAACTCAGCGCATAGTGAATAACGAATCCTCTGAAATTATTCGCATGTTTAATAGCGCATTTAATCACTTGACCAATAATCACGATGATTATTACCCAGAGAGTTTACGCAAACAGATTGATGACATTAATCAAGATGTTTATAAGACCGTCAATAACGGCGTTTATCGCGCAGGTTTTGCCACTTCACAAGCGGCGTACGAAAAGGCATTTTCTGCCCTGTTTACGACATTGGATGCCTTAGACCGACGTTTGGCGACTCAGCGTTACTTGGTCGGAAATCGCCTAACCGAGGCTGACTGGCGCCTATTTACCAGCTTGGTGCGTTTTGATGCCGTTTATGTTGGGCATTTTAAATGTAATTTAAAGACAATTGTGGATTACAAACATTTATCGGGGTATTTGCGTGACCTATACCAGCATCCGGGGATTAAGCACACCGTTAATCTTGATCATATTAAAGCGCACTACTACTACAGTCACGACATGATTAACCCAACGCGCGTTGTCCCTCTGGGGCCGGAATTGTCGCTGGATGCGCCTCATGAGCGCAGCACAATGTAGTATTTTCTTAACATCCAATGTGATAGGAGGTAAATCATGAACAGACATATTGTAACAACCATTAATGCAGTAGCCACCAGTGATGGTGACGGAGTAAAAATATCCCGCAGTATTGGCTCGCATTTTTTACCCCAGCTAGACCCATTCTTGCTGCTTGACGAACTAAAAAGCGAAGAGGCTGCGGACTATATCGGCGGCTTTCCTCCCCACCCTCATCGTGGTTTTGAAACCGTAACCTATATGCTGGAAGGACAAATACGCCACAAAGACAGTGCGGGTAATGAAGGCGTCGTACACTCTGGTGACGTGCAGTGGATGTCAGCAGGTTCTGGCATTATTCACTCTGAAATGCCAGAGCAAAAGCAAGGTCGATTGTGGGGCTTTCAGTTGTGGACCAATTTACCGGCTGAGCAAAAAATGCGCTCGCCCCGCTATCAGGAAATTGCCTCCCAGGATATCCCTGAGCTTACAGGTGATTTTGGTCGGCTAAGAATTATTGCCGGTGATGCCGATGGCATAGCGGGCCCAATAACCAATATTGCCACACAGCCTCTATTGCTGGATCTAAGGCTTGCGCCTGGCGGCGAGAAAAGCCTTTCACTGCCAGTGCAGCATACAGCGATTGTTTACCTATACCGCGGTGAAGCCACTGTTGGTGATAAATCATTATCATCACAACAGCTAGGCCACTTGTCAGAAGGTGACAGCTTGCAGCTAAAAGCAGGTGAACAGGGAGCTGGGGCGCTGATATTGGCGGCAGAGCCCTTGGGTGAGCCTATTGCCAGAGCAGGTCCTTTTGTAATGAATACAGAGGATGAGCTGAAACAAGCCTATCACGACTATCAGACCGGCAGATTTGCGCTGGTTGCACCCAGCAGCTCTGCCTGATCACTTATTGCTGGTTTAAAGCGCTAACACTACCTGTTTGCTTGTTCAGCTTGGAAAACTCAGTTGGCTTGCCCTCAGAGGCAGTCTTATTGTTCGCCTGGTGAAAACGATAAACATCGCCATCGCGGAGCCTTTGGCGGAATGTTTAGGCGCTTTCCAGGCATTTTCCAGGCGCTTTCCAGGCGCTCTTCAGGCGTTTTCCAATAAGGGCAAAATATCGCTCTGGGAACAAGGGGCCTGCACTTAAATAGTCAAATCGTCGATATTTGTAATATATTGATTTTAAATGTTTTTTTACTCAACTTGAGCCGCCGGATGATTGCTTTATTTGAGGCTCAGTAGAAAAATCATTATCCACAAGCATGTAATTGGAGAATGTAAGCCAGCCACAATGTCGCTTCAATTCACAATTTGAGTAGAAACCTGTGGCGCAATTATGTATATTTAGTCACTGAGATTTTTTAACAAAGCGTTATTTTGCTCTTATAAGGTTTACTGCTTAAAGATGTGTTAAGAGATGTT
>JBCBZU010000422.1:0-2510 GCA_039815165.1 Pseudomonadota bacterium | reverse complement strand
AGTTACAGGTTTGGGGCTTCAGACTGGACGAGCACCCCGATATCGAATTGCCGAACTTCACGGGGCACATCAGTCTCAATGTGATGGGCGTCGAGTCGAGCACACCCCACCTGCCGGGAGTCACTTTCAAGGAGAATTTAGTGTCGACGGTTGAGAGTGTGCAACCCGCGATTGGTGCTCGCGAGGGAGGCACGCGTGTCAGCATCAAAGGAAGCAACTTTAGACCAATTCATTTTTGAAATCCTTTGATGGAAAAACAGCTTTACTAGAAAATCTATGCGTATCAATTACTGATTGCCCTCATTCCACTCCGAAATGGTCTGAAAGAGGGATTCTCGTGATTAGAAATTTTAACATTAAGAAAGGCGAGCTTGACCTTTCTAACTCTTCTTTTACAGACAGAGAATCTTTTAAAGAACGAATAAAAAGAGCAGTTCCTGGGCCAGGCGACCTCATAATAACCAGAGAAGCTCCTATGGGGGAAGTTTGCATTATTCCTGAGAATATTGAATGCTGCCTAGGTCAGCGCATGGTCTTGATCAAAGTGGATAAGGGGAAAATATCCAATGAGTATTTACTTTTTGCATTACAGTCTGAATTTGTTCAAAAACAAATAAAAAAAAGCGATAAGACTGGATCTATTGTTAGCAACTTATGCCTTCCAGATTTACGTTCTCTACAAATTCCAGTTTTAGAAAATGCAAATGAAATCACTACAACACTAAAAGCAATCACTGAAAAAATAAAAATTAACAACCTTATCAACGCCGAGCTGGAAGCCATGGCCAAAACGCTCTACGACTACTGGTTTGTACAGTTTGACTTCCCCTTCGACTTCGCTCATGGCAAGCCCGATTCCAATGGCAAACCCTATAAAAGTTCGGGTGGCAAGATGGTCTATAACTCGACTTTAAAGCGGGAAATACCGGAGGGGTGGAGTTCTAAACCATTAACAGACATCACCTCGACTAGTAATCAATCTGTAAACCCTGCTCAATATGCAGATAAATATTTCAGGCACTTTAGCATACCAATGTATGACTCCACTCAAACTTTTGGCCTTGAAATAGGCGCAAGTATAGGAAGCAATAAATTTATTATTGAGGAAGGTGATATTTTAGTTTCAAAGCTCAATCCATGGTTTAGTAGAGTTATTTATGCTACAGATGAAGAAGATCTTATTTGCTCTACCGAATTTGTTGTATGGCGTACAGATAATAACAATATTAAAAATTTTCTTTATATGGTGGCCCGATCAGAACAGTTCATAGCGCACTGTACCCAGTCTGCGACCGGGACCTCTAACAGTCATAAGCGAGTTAACCCAAATGTGATGATGCGCTTTGCAATCCCTTTCGACCTAAAAATCGCTACAGAGCTTGGGAGTAAACTAGCGCCTATGATTAAAAGAATAATAAACAACCAAAGGGAAAATGTTGAATTGTCAAAATTAAGAGACTGGCTCCTGCCAATGCTAATGAATGGCCAGGTCACTGCTGGTGCTGCGAATAAAAACAAAACATCCACTTCCCAAAAAACCAAACCCCTTAATAAAGAGGTCGCTAGTGGATAAACAATGGAGTGACTATATCGTCTATGTCGATGAAAGTGGCGACCACAGCCTAACCCACATTAACCCGCAATACCCCGTATTTGTCTTAGCCTTTTGCATCTTCCACAAAAAACACTATTGCGAGGCGGTGGCACCGGCGATTACCGAGTTTAAGTTTCGGCACTTTGGCCACGATATGCAAATTTTGCATGAACATGATATCCGTAAAGAGACCAATGGCTTTAACTTTAAAAACAAAGCGGGTAAACAAGCATTTATGGCAGAGCTGGGCGATATTATTGGGCAGCACAATTTTATTTTGATCAGCAATGTGATCGACAAGCAGCGCCTGGCGGATAAATACCACATTCCCGACAACCCCTACTATATTGCTTTAAAGTTTTGCCTTGAGCGCCTACTGTATTTTCTCAAAGAAAAGCAACAAGACCATTGCACCACCCATGTGGTGGTTGAGAATCGAGGCAAGAAGGAAGATAACGAGCTAGAATTGGCTTTTCGGCGTATTTGTGACGGCAGCAATGCCCATAATCGTCCACTGCCCTTTGAGCTTATTTTCGCCGACAAGAAAACCAACGCACCGGGTCTACAACTGGCCGACTTGGTCGCCCGCCCCATTGGCATACGCTACCTACGTCCAGAGCAGGAAAATATGGCTTTTACGATTCTTGAGAAGAAGTTCTACAGCAAAAATGGTCGGAAAGGCGCTGGGACTGGATATGAAGGATACGGCTTGAAGCACTTTCCATAAGTGTTTGAGAAAAACCAATTCCCAGAAAAGCGAAAGGCCCCGATGATCACACCGAAGCCCAGACGCCGATCGGGAACCCCCAATCCACTTACAAACAGTATAGGGCCTCGATACACCTTATTCAACAGCTAATATCGATCAAATATCAACCTAAAGCCTAAAATCCAAATCAATGGGGTCAGAGTCTTT
>JBCBZU010000050.1:0-8813 GCA_039815165.1 Pseudomonadota bacterium | reverse complement strand
CTTTGCCAGCAAAAAATATAATCCCGATCTAATCAGTGAAGATGAATTTGAAAAAGCCAGGATTCGAGAACAGGAAAATATTGAAAAAGAAAGGCGCAGACTGGGAATAACCCCAGGTCCAGCTACCTATGGTAGCGAATACAGTACGCCTTCTCCCATTCGCTATAACACCCAAGAGCCAACAGACTATGAGGCCTACAAGCAGTGGCGTGCTGCCAGGGGCGCTGAAAACTCGCCTGAATACGAGCGCTTTAAGTTATGGCAGGAGTTTGAACAATTTCAGCGGTGGAAAGAAGCGCAAGAGGCAGCGCAAGCGGCTGACAACTAAATTAAGTAACAGGCGTTGGAGTCGAATAGAAATTCCTGTACTTTCTGCATTCCTATAAAAGTGAAGGTCGGTTGGCATGAGCGGTAAACTCTGGGTTGCCGACTAAGTCGGCATACCGATATAGCGCGAGGATGACAGAAGCAGTGTGGCCCCTGTTAATCGTTCTGTGCACTATTTGCTTGATATTTTTTATCTCAAGCGGTCTTTGCTAATCATCCATGACTATATGATCACTCAGACATGCCTGTCGTGCCAGATGCCTATAAACCACAAAGTAATGACTAATAATGGCGCTCGACAATAGCAAAAAAGTGCTTTAAATACAAAGTCTTATCTAAGCATTATCACGGGTAAACACCCATTCAGTGCCCTTTGCTACTTTGTGATTGGATAACGCCTTATTATAAGCATACCCCTCCCCATTAAACCGCTTTAATTGACTCACATTGCTAATGCCTTTTTTGATGGCATAGGCGCTCATTAGGCCCCTGGCCTTTTTAGCGTAGAAGCTGATGATTTTATATTGCCCGTTTTTGAGGTCCTTAAAGACGGGAGTAATGACCTCAGCATTGAGGGTATCGGTTTTTATGGCTTTGAAATACTCGTTTGATGCGAGGTTTACCAGGGTATGACTGTTAAGCTTTTTAAGCTGTTTGTTGAGGCTGTCGGTAATGGTATCTCCCCAAAAAGTGTAGAGGTCTTTGCCGCGCGGATTAGGGAATTTTGTGCCCATCTCCAATCGGTAGGGCTGCATTAAATCCAGTGGCCTCAACAGGCCATAGAGTCCCGAGAGGATGCGCAGGTGTTGTTGTGCAAAAGCCAGTTCGTCAGCGCTCATGGTCTCCGCTTTTAAGCCGGTGTAAACGTCGCCTTTAAAGGCCAGTAGCGACTGCTTGGCGTTGGCCTTGGTAAAGGGCGGCTGCCACTGTTGATAGCGGTCGTAGTTGAGCACGCCCAGTTTATCGCTAATGCCCATAAGCGTGGAGATCGCCTGGGGGGACAGCGTGCGCAGCTCCTTGATTAATTGTTGCGAGTCTTGCAGTAACGCAGGCTGGGTGGATTTTTTGGTGGTGGGTGGGGTCTCGTAATCGAGTGTTTTTGCAGGCGAGATAACAATTAGCACGGAGGTAGAATCCTGTTTTAGGGTCGGAGTAAAATTTTGTGTGAAAGCCTGTTAATTTGCAAACAAGATGATTAAAAATTTTATTCCGAGCCCTCTTTATTGCAGGCCCTCTTTATTGCAGGCCCTCTTTATTCCAAGCCCTCTACAGCGCTCTGGCAGCCAGCCGCGTGCTGCTTGCGCTATCTCTCTTGTACTTGCTGCTCCATTTCATCCGCCGTTTTATGGCGAACGTCTAAACCTTTGACCAAATAAATAATGTGCTCAGCAATGTTGCCGGCATGGTCGCCAATGCGCTCTAAGGCCCGCAGCGCCCAGGTGATGTTCATGGCACGGGAGATATTGCGCGGGTCTTCCATCATATAGGTAATCAGTTCGCGCATGGCGGTATCGTATTCCTGGTCGATGGCCTTGTCTTCGTGAGCCACTTGCAGTGCGGTATCCACGTCATAGCGGGCAAAGGCTGTCAGGGTGTCGTTAACCACTTGCTGTACCCGTCGGCCCAGATTACGCAATTCGCCAAAGCCGTGGGGCAGGTCATCACCGTCGGCGATGGCAATGGCCATTTTGGCGATTTTCTTGGCCTCGTCGCCCATGCGCTCTAAATCCCGCGTGGCTTTTGAGATAGACATCACCAGGCGAAGGTCAGAGGCGGTGGGCTGGCGGCGGGCGATAATTTGTGTGCACAAATCATCCAGTGCCATTTCGCGATCATCGACTTCTTTTTCTATGGTCAGTACTTTTTGGGCAAGGTCGGTATCAACCTTGGTGATGGCGCGAACGGCATCGATGATTTGTTGTTCAACGATGCCGCCCATTTCTAAAAATTCGGTCTTAAGATCATCCAGCACCGCATTGTATTGCTGGGAAATGTGCTGATCAATATGTAGTTTATCCACGGTATTCTCCGACAAATGTATGTATCAGGTGCCTCGCCATTAACCGAAGCGACCGGTGATGTAGGACTCGGTTAGATCGTGGTCGGGATTGGTAAAGACTTTTTCGGTTTCGTTGACCTCGACTAGTTTGCCCAGATGGAAGTAGGCCGTCCGGTTAGACACGCGCGCAGCCTGCTGCATAGAGTGAGTCACAATGGCGATGGTGAAGTTTTGGCTGAGCTCGTCGATCAGTTCTTCAATTTTGGCGGTGGCAATGGGGTCGAGGGCGGAGCAGGGCTCGTCCATTAGGATGACCTCTGGGCTAACGGCAATGGTGCGGGCAATACACAAGCGCTGTTGCTGGCCACCGGATAGGCCGGTACCCGGCTGGTGAAGCCGATCTTTGACTTCATTCCATAAGCCGGCTTTTTGTAGGCTGGTTTCAACCATCTCATCCAGGTCCACGCGACGGCTGGCGAGACCGTGAATGCGAGGGCCATAGGCGACGTTGTCATAAATCGATTTGGGGAAGGGGTTAGGCTTCTGGAAGACCATGCCCACGCGCGCGCGCAGCGGCACAACGTCTAGCTTGGGATCATAAATATCCTGCCCTTCAAGCTGTAGCTGGCCCTCGACACGACAGATATCAATGGTGTCGTTCATGCGGTTTAGGCAGCGCAAAAACGTCGATTTGCCGCAGCCTGAGGGGCCGATCATGGCGATGACTTCATTCTCGCCAATGTCTAAGCCCACGTCATAAATGGCCTGTTTTTCGCCATAGAAGACATTGACCTTGCGCATGGACATTTTCGCACTTTCAACAAAAGGTGTGCCTACGGTTTCTTTTATATCGTCCACGCTGCTTACACTATTGCCACTGCTTGTCGACTCCTTAACGGGTTTATCGACTGTTGATACTTCTGCCACATCTAATACGTCATTCATCATCATAACACCCCTTTACCAACGACGCTCTAATTTGCGTCTCGCCCATACTGCTAAGGCATTCATTATTACCAGAAACATAATCAAAATCATAATAGCGGCTGAGGCTTTTTCGTTAAAGCCTGCATCTGCATTCCTAAACCATTGAAAAATTTGCATGGGCAAAGCCGTTGCCGGATCTGTTACCCCCTGGGGCACATCGGGAATAAAGGCCGCCATGCCAATCATTAGTAGCGGCGCACTTTCACCCAAGGCTTGGGCCAGACCAATAATGGTTCCGGTTAACATACCGGGCATGGCCAGCGGCAGCACGTGGTGGATGGTCACCTGCATTTTTGAGGCACCGATGCCGTAAGCCGCCTCTCGAATGGACGGCGGAACCGCTTTAATCGCGGCACGACTGGAGATAATAATGGTCGGCAAGGTCATTAGGGTTAACACAAAACCACCCACTAAGGGTGTCGAGCGCGGAAAGCCAAAAAAGCTTAGAAACACCGCCAAACCTAAAAGACCAAAGATAATCGAAGGCACGGCGGCCAGGTTATTAATGTTAATTTCGATAAGATCGGTCCATTTGTTTTTGGGGGCGTACTCTTCGAGATAGACCGCTGCCGCAATACCAATGGGAAAAGACAGACAAAGAGTGACCATCAGTAAGTAAAATGATCCCATAATGGCACTGAGAATACCGGCTTCTTCTGACTGTGCAGAATCACCCGAGGTAAAAAAGCCCGTATTGAGTTTTTTGTCGACAGCGCCACGCTGTTTTAATTGTTGAATCCACGCCAGTTGTTGCTCGTTAAAGTATTCTGTACCGGGAGCACCAACATCGCCCAGACGCTTTAAATAAAAGTCCACCTTGTCATCAACCAGGGCATTGATAGTGATTGTGGAATTAATCAAGTCAGCAGCGCCGGTTTTAAACATTGCCTGAATTTTATAGCCCGTGGCTTCTACGGCAATAACATCTCTTGCCAGGCGCTTGTCACTGCGGGATGTCACGCCAAATTTGTCGTACACCGATTGTCTGACCACGGCTGAGTAGTTTGCCGCCAGGATTTGATTGGGGTCATTGATATCGGTAATACCCAGGGTGCCTGCATCCAGGTTGACCTCTATCGGCACATAGTGGTAGAAAAAACCGCGACTGCCCTTACCGATAATGTCTGTAAAAAGGAATAGTAGGCAGAACAGGCCAAAGCAGATGGAGATTATGCCATAGGCGCGAAATCGTTTTTCCGCACGGTAGCGTTTAGCCAGGTTTTTGTTGAGGATGTCAATGGTGCGCATGGGCGCTGCTTGATTTACCAGGGTGCTTGTATCAGTCATATTGCTCTCGGTATTTTTTGACGATGCTAAGGGCAAAAAAGTTGAGTCCCAGGGTGATGACAAATAGCACCAGCCCAAGGGCGAATGCCGCCAGGGTTTTCGCACTGTCAAATTCGTGGTCGCCAATTAGTAGTGTGGTCATCTGTACGGTAACGGTTGTCACTGATTCCAGAGGATTTGCCGTTAGTCTTGCGGCGGTACCCACTGCCATCACCACGATCATGGTTTCACCAATGGCGCGGGAAACTGCTAACAAAATTGCACCGACAATGCCGGGCAGGGCGGCGGGGAAGATGACTTTTTTAATGGTTTCGGATCGAGTGGAGCCTAAGCCCAGAGAACCGTCGCGCAGTGATTGGGGCACGGCAGTGATGACGTCATCAGACAGGGAGGAAACGAAGGGAATAATCATCACCCCCATGACTAAACCCGCGGCCAGGGCACTTTCACCAGAGACTTCCAGCGGCCCGATGGTGAAGGCGATCAGCGGTATCTCCAGGCCCTGAAGGGCATTTTTGATCATGGGTGCAACAGTAAGTGCGGCGAAGAATCCGTAAACAA
This sequence comes from Pseudomonadota bacterium, assembly GCA_039815165.1. Classification (GTDB taxonomy): domain Bacteria; phylum Pseudomonadota; class Gammaproteobacteria; order Pseudomonadales; family Cellvibrionaceae; genus CANLBN01. The sequence goes on along the minus strand of JBCBZU010000050.1, from coordinate 3,652 downwards.
CGGTTGGAATACCGGCCAGAATTTCCAGCAAGGGTTTAACCACCGCGCGGACTTTGTTGTTGGCATATTCTGATAAATAAATGGCGGTCATTAAACCCGTGGGCACGGCAACCAACATGGCAATCACTGATATCAATAAGGTGCCGGTAAACAGGGGAATTGCACCAAAGGCCCCGGAGCTGCCCACTTGATCGGCACGAATGGCCATTTGCGGGCTCCAATGGGTGCCAAAGAGAAATTCGCTAATGGGAATTTGGCTAAAAAAGCGGATGGATTCAAACAAGACTGAAAACACTATGCCGACCGTGGTAAAGATGGCCAGTGTCGAGCAAATCAGTAAGAACACCATAAAGACCCGTTCGACGGAGTTGCGGGCACGGTATTGTGCTTTGACCTTGGTCCAGGCCCATAGGGCTAAGAGTATGATTGCACAAATAATCACAACCGTTAGCAGGCTTTGACTGATTTGGCGCATAGCCGCAACCCGTTCGGCGGCGGCGACAATCTCTGGGCCTACTTGCAGGTTGATGCCACTGGCAACGCTTTCAATGCGGTTAATCAGCAGTGTAAACTCTTGCTCCGGCAGGTTGCGCTGTTCCGGTGTCAGATACTGGACAATCATTTGACGAATAATGGCATCGTCAAATAGTGACCAGCAGACCAGCAATAACAAACAGGGAACCGCGCACCAGAGAGCAGCCTGTGTACCGTAGTAAAAGGGGAGTGAATGCAGGTGCTTAATGCCGCCCAGGCGATCTGCGACCACCAGCGATCGACTGCGCCCCAAGACATAAGCAACAGCAGCACCCACAAAGATAATGACGATTAGAGTAGACAGGCTCATATGATCTTTACCGAGAAAACACCCATTGAGTTAAGCGGGGAGGATTTATCCAATAATGACACTGGAGTTGAGTAGCGTTTTATTGGAGCTGCGCATTATAGCCACTGCGGTCATCATAACCAGCCTCTATGACACTTTTATGACTGCTATTTGTGTATGTAAGTGCTTGCAAACCAACTTGCCTGGTGTAACAACTCACTCTACAATGGCCTCTTATTTTATGCAGACTTGATGATTATGGACTCTCCACTGGATGACCAAATCCCCTTGCCTGAAGGCGAACTGATCAGTCAATTGATCACCAGCCCGAATGATGGCAATATTTACGGGGATATTTACGCCGGATGGCTGATTAATCACATGGACGCCGCCGGGGCTTATTTAGCCAGCCAATTAGCCAGGGGACGGGTGACGACTGTTGCCGTGGGCAGCATGGTCTTCCTAAAGCCTGTGCCCACTGGCAATAGCATCAGCTTTTATGCTCAATGCCAGGAAATCAAGCGCTCTTCCATGCGCATTTACGTAGAGGTCTGGCTGCGAGAAGAAAACCAGGCCATCTCCAAGGTCACTGAGGGGGAGTTTGTATTTGTCGCTATCGATAACCAGGGCCGAACGCGCAGTATCGACCAATAAGGCTCAGAGTCAGTTTTCAATATATAAAAAGCCCGGGAGGGACGTCCCGGGCAAAAAATAAAGCTCTCTTTGTAAACACAGTGACACCATCACGCCAAGGGGGAGAGTCGCTAGGGCTCCACTGCTAATTCCGAATAGCGTTAGTGCGATCAAGGGGGGGTCGCATTAACTCGGTATTCGGATTACTTAGTGCATGGCCCTTGGAGAAAGTTCCCAGGAAGTTGCAATTTATTTGAAAAAATTTGCTGTTTTTTTTAATTATTGTTTTCACCGTATCTGCAGCCGCAGCTTGCTTAGGTCGATGCCATTGCGGTAAAAGCACGCTAATGGGCCTCATCCCAATTTAAGCCCACTCCCGCCTCAACCAGTAAAGGCACGGATAAATCCGCTGCGGCGGCCATTTTTTCACAAATTAGCGATTTTACATGGTCAATTTGGTCGGTTTTCACTTCCAGAACCAGTTCGTCATGCACCTGCATAATGATCCTGGCGTCGATATGACCCGAGGCCAGGCAATCGGACACGCTAATCATGGCTTTTTTGATAATATCCGCGGCTGTACCTTGCATCGGCGCATTGATAGCCGCTCGTTCCGCCGCCTGGCGGCGCATAGCGTTGCGGGCATTAATTTCGGGCAAATAGAGCCTGCGACCAAAGAGGGTTTCTACATAGCCCTGTTTTGCGGCAATATGGCGAGTATTATCCATGTACTTTTTGACGCCGGGATAGCGCTCAAAGTAGCGATCAATATAGTGTTGGGCATCGTTTCTCCCCAGACCTAGCTGTTTTGCCAAGCCAAAAGCTGACATGCCGTAGATCAAGCCAAAGTTAATGGCCTTGGCGCTGCGCCGCTGTTCATGGCTGACTTTATCCAGCTCGGTATTGAATACTTCTGCTGCTGTGGCTCGATGGACGTCCAAATTCTGGTTAAAGGCAGCCATTAAACCCTTATCATTGGACAGGTGAGCCATAATGCGCAATTCAATTTGAGAATAATCCGCCGCAAGGATGCGGTAACCGTCAGGCGCAATGAAGGCCTGGCGAATACGGCGACCTTCTGCATTGCGAATAGGGATATTTTGTAAATTAGGGTCGGAGGAGGATAGCCGTCCAGTTGCTGTTACTGCCTGGTGATAAGAGGTGTGCACCCTGCCGGTGAGGGGGTTGATCATTTGCGGCAGTTTGTCAGTATAGGTGGACTTCAGTTTAGAGAGCCCTCGATATTCCATCAGCACTTTGGGCAATGGGAAATCCAGCGCCAGTTCCTGCAACACTTCCTCTGCGGTAGAGGGAGCGCCCTTCGGGGTTTTTTTAATAATGGGCAATTGCAGCTTTTCGAATAAAATGGCACCGAGCTGTTTGGGCGAGGCCAGATTAAATGCCTCGCCCGCCAGGTCAAAGGCCTCTTGCTCTAGAGACTGCATGCGTTTGCCCAGCTCAATGCTGTGTTTACCAAGCTGATGGGCATCGATCAGTGCACCATGGCGTTCGATATCCGACAAGATGGGTAATAGCGGCATTTCTATGGACTCGAAGACGGTATTTAGCGCTTTGTCGCCGGCCAATTGTGAATGCAGATGTCGGTGCAAGCGCAGCGTAATATCCGCATCTTCAGCGGCGTAGGGCGCCGCTTGTTCGACAGGAATTTGGTTAAAGCTAAGCTGCTTGGCGCCTTTGCCTGCAATATCTTCAAAATGAATGGTGTCTTTGTCTAAGTAGTGTTTTGCCAGGCTGTCCATATCGTGACGACTGGCAGTGGCATTGAGTACGTAGGACTCTAGCATGGTATCGAAGGCAATACCTTGCAGATGAATATTGTGATTTAAGAGCACACTGCGGTCGTATTTTAGGTTTTGGCCCAGTTTGGCTTTGGTGGGGTCTTCCAATAGAGGCTTTAATGCGGCAAGCACAGATTCCAATGAGAGCTGCTCGGGGGCATCCATATAGTCATGGCTACAGGGCACGTAGGCGGCTTTACCGGGCTCGATGGCAAAGGAAACACCCACGACGCGCGCATCCATATAGTTGAGGCTGGTGGTTTCTGTATCAAAGGCGAAGTAATCCGCTGCTTTTAGGGCCTTTAGCCAGTGGTTAAAATCGTTTTCATTTACAATGGTTTGATAGTCTATTTTACTGGGAGAAGCGGGAGAGCCGGGAGCATCAGAGTCGTCGCTG
>JBCBZU010000182.1:0-5131 GCA_039815165.1 Pseudomonadota bacterium | reverse complement strand
GCGAGAAAATTTTTTGCAAAAAGGGTTTCATACTATAGGGTGACTCTGTAAATTTATATTTTGTTAGCACATGTTGCCCCGCAAATGAGGGGAACTGAATCAGCAAGCTGACAGCCTGGAATAAAAAGCTATTTTTACACTGTTTAACGATAAGCTGTAGACTCTTCCTGTAGGTTACTTTTGGTAAGTATGGTCATTTATGGACAAACACTAGCCAGAAACAAAAACCTAATTGTTAGCGAGGCTTTAATTTAACTAGAATTTTAACTAGATTTATCAATAGCCTAAGGCTGGTCTCAGCCACCTTTCTGCTGTATCCAGATCCCAGCCTTTACGCGTAGCATAATCTTCTACCTGATCTTTAGCAATTTTACCTAAACCAAAGTAACGCGCTTCTGGATGAGCAAAATACCAACCACTGACGGAAGCGGCGGGATACATGGCATAGCTATCCGTCAACTGCATGCCGATCTGATTTTCCACATCAAGTAGTTGCCATAGTGTCGCTTTTTCGCTGTGTTCCGGGCAGGCAGGGTAGCCAGGCGCGGGACGAATACCTTGATAACGCTCTTTGATTAGCTCTTCGTTGGAAAAGTTCTCGGAATTAGCATATCCCCAGTGCTGTTTACGCACTTGTTCGTGCATTAATTCAGCAAATGCCTCTGCAAAACGGTCAGCCAAGGCTTTAACCATAATGGCGTTGTAGTCATCATGATCGGCTTCATGCTGTGCGGCCAAGGCTTCGGCACCTAAACAGGTTACTGCAAACGCGCCCAGATAATCGGTTTTGCCACTGCTTTTCGGAGCAATAAAATCAGCCAGTGATCGATAGGGGCGATCTGCTGGACGATCCACCTGCTGCCGTAAATGATTGAGCACGGCAACAACGTCTGATGAATTGGTTTCACTGTAGATTTCGGTTTGATCATTATCAATGGCATTAGCCGGGTAAAAACCAATAATACCGCAACACTGCAGCAGGTCCCCTTCAACAATATCATTAAGCCTTGCTTTAGCGTCTTCAAAAAGCTTTGTCGCTTCTTCTCCGACGACTTTATCCGTCAGTATGTCAGGATATTTTCCGTGCAGTTCCCAGGTTTTAAAAAAGGGTGTCCAGTCAAAGCGCTCGACAATCTCTGGTAGAGGGTAGTTTTTAAACACTTTAGACCCTACTATAGTGGGTGTAATAGACTGATAAGAATTCCAGTCAATGCTCGCTGGATTAGCGCGGGCTTTTTCTATAGTGGAAAATGCTTTCTGGCTGCGGCGCTTGGCATTTTGTTCGCGAGTTTTCTCGTTTTCATCTTTAATGGACTGAACATAATCGTCTTTTTTTTCACCCAATAGGCCTGCCGCAACAGGAACAGACTTTGACGCATCCAAAACATGCACAGTTACATCGGAGTATTCTGGTTCAATTTTAACGGCGGTATGTACTTTTGAGGTTGTTGCGCCGCCAATCATAAGCGGTGTATTCATACCCTCTGCTTCCATCATCTTGGCAACGGTGACCATTTCATCCAGGGAAGGCGTAATCAGTCCAGATAGACCGATAATGTCGGCATTATTGTCTTTAGCGGCCGCAAGAATTTTTTCCGGTGGTACCATAACACCAAGGTCAATCACTTCGAAGTTATTACAAGAAAGCACAACACCGACAATGTTTTTTCCAATATCGTGCACGTCTCCTTTTACCGTCGCCATAATAATGACACCGTTATTTTGACTTTGATTACCGCTGCGGCGTTTTTCCTCTTCGATATACGGCAGTAAGTAGGCAACGGCCTTTTTCATAACCCGGGCACTTTTTACCACTTGCGGTAAAAACATTTTACCCTCGCCAAATAAATCACCGACCACATTCATGCCAACCATCAACGGGCCTTCAATAACCTGTATTGGTTTATCGAATTGTTGGCGCGCTTCTTCGACATCCTCTTCAGCAAATTCAGCGATACCCTTTACCAGCGCATGGGTAATACGCTCTTGTAATTCACCCTCGCGCCATTTTAGTTTATCGCTTTCTTTAACTTCGGCGCCCTGCCCTCTAACCTGTTCGGCAAAATTAACTAAGCGCTCTCCTGCGTCTTCACGGCGATTCAGCACAACATCTTCGACATGCTCTAGTAAATCTTTAGGAATATCGTCATAAACTGTCAGCATACCGGCATTGACAATGGCCATATCCAGTCCTGCTTTAATTCCGTGATAGAGAAAAACAGAGTGCATGGCTTCACGAACAACATCATTGCCTCTAAAGGAAAAAGACACATTGGATAAACCACCGGATACTTTGGCGCCTGGCAAGTTTTCTTTTATCCACTTGGTGGCTGCAAAAAAATCAACTGCATAGTTATCGTGATCAGCAATGCCGGTGGCAATGGGGAAAATATTAGGGTCAAAAACAATATCTTCCCGGGGGAAACCCACCCGCTCAACCAAGGTGTCGTAGGAGCGTTTGCAAATGTCGATACGGCGCTGATAGGTGTCGGCCTGGCCTTTTTCATCAAAGGCCATTACCACTACCGCCGCACCGTAACGTTTGACCGTGCGCGCGTATTTGAGAAACTCTTGTTCGCCCTCTTTTAGTGAAATAGAGTTTACAATTGCCTTGCCTTGAACACACTGAAGACCGGCCTCGATGATTTCAAACTTGGAAGAGTCAATCATAAAGGGCACGCGAGCAACGTCGGGCTCAGCGGCCAATAGGTTGAGATAACGGCGCATGGCGGCCACGCCATCGAGCATGGCGTCATCCATATTTACATCAATTATTTGGGCACCGTCTTCTACCTGCACGCGGGCAATCTCAACGGCTTGTTCGTAGTTCTCTTCTTGTATGAGGCGCGCAAACTTGCGCGAACCGGTAACATTGGCTCTTTCGCCCACATTCACAAAGCCGGTGACATCATTGATGATAAGGGGTTCCAGACCACTTAAAATCATATTTTTGACTTTTTTCATAGGCCAGCCTCCGCTTGGTCTTGGGCTAAACCTCGCGGTGGATATTGGTCAGCAAGTGCTTTAATGGCGGCAATGTGTTCTGGGGTTGTGCCACAGCAGCCTCCCAAAATATTCAAATGACCGCCTTCCACAAAGGGTAGCAGCTGCTCAACCATCAGTTCTGGCGTTTGATCGTATTCACCAAACTCATTCGGTAAACCGGCGTTGGGATGCCAAGTCGAAATTAAATCGAATGGAATCGATAGCTTGTCAGCCTTTTGCTTTGCTTTTTGTTTCTCTTCACCTACCCAAATTAGCCGCTTTCTTTCTCTCTCTTTCTTTCTCCCTTTCTCACTTGCCTGCCAATTGCCATGCCGCTTGGCCGCTGGGAACGACGAAGCAAAGCAGCGCCAGCAACGGAGCGTACCATTGGCAGAGTTCTTACGATTCGCCTCTATTTTTCCTTTTCTTTTCTTCTTTGGCTTGACTCAAGAGAGCGACTAGCGACCAGCAAGGACAGAAAGAGCTAGAGTTGCAAAGAGAAAAGCGAGAGCGAAAAGAAGAAGAAAACGACAAAAGCCAAAAGGCATTGTCCATCTCTGCGCAATATTGTGGTGGCTGCTACTGCTGCTGGTGTTGCTGCTGGTGTTGCTGCTGCTGCTCGTAGCTATGGCTATTGCTACTGTTGCGGCCGCAGCTGCCTCGACCTTGCCCAGTTCACAATTCAACAGACAAGGCGCTCCTTTGCCTGTCTCTCCTTGTCTCTTCTAAGAGGCCGGCTGGATTAGGAAACAGTCTGCGAGCCTCAGTCTTCTCTATTCGAGGCCCAAGTCTCCAATTCCGTGTCTAGCCACCGCTGCTCTTCACTCGAATTCCAACTCTCATCTATCTATCTATTTATTTATTTATCTGGCCAGCGCTTGGGGACAAAGCGGCTGCGCCGCTCAGGTTGTTGGATACTTTTTTGTATCTGCGACAACAAAAGGGAAGAGAAATAAAAATTTGCCAAACTCTGACCAACTGCGTCGACTGACTTGCGCCGAGTCTAGTGATGGGCTGGGCTGAACCCGCCTTGCCTTGCAGCTTTGAGCCAGCGGCGAATGTCACAGAGCAAAGCGTAGGATACGAACCAGTTCTACCTCTCCGTCCACAGAGCTGCTACGATAGCGTTACAGGTACAAGAAGAGAGAGAGGCGAGTCGAACGGAGAGACAGAGGCTTTAGCCAAAGCAGCACACCACAGCTCAGTTGCAACCAACTCAAAAGGCTGGAGTCGAACATGTCATAGCTTTGCCAAAAGGCAGCTGAGCTGAGATAAGCTGGGCTGAGCTGAGCTGAACTGAGCTTGTGCTGTGTCTGATCGTTCGTGAACACGGCCCGCAGTTGGCCTGTGTGCTCATCCACTCGCCCGGCTGGCCTCGAAACCGAAACTGATTCTTGCTCATTGCGCGCACCTACACTCGTCGATACAGCGCGAGCGAGCAAGCGAGTAAGCAAGCAAGTGCCTCTATCTATGTGTTGGAGAAGCCCCGACGGCCGCCGCCGCCGCTGCGAAGTGCACCGACTCGTCATGTATTCTGCACTCCAGTTGATATATCCCTTTGTTTACATTTATTATCGCAAAATCGCGCGGGCGCTCGACCTGTGTGTGCAATGACGGTGTGGTTGGAGTCGCGAGCTCAATTAGAGTGGCGTGCGTACAGATATCTACGCCTTGGGGTTTACATTCTACCCCCTGTTTTGCTTTGATCAATTGGCATTGTTATTATTATTACTAATATTGCAGCAAACATAGACAAGACCCTCTTTTTTTCTTTTAATCGTTTGTGACTCTTGCTTTGGTCTGCACCCGACGCAGGAAGGCAGCCTTTTGCTCGATTGGCATCGGCAACTTTGTATTTCGATCATTTCCTTCTCCTTTACTCTCTCTCTCTCTCTCTTTCTCTTTGTGTCCTGCACCCGCCCCATCCCCACTCCGTTCCCAATGCGGCTTCCATATACCTTGATGGATAGCGACGGCAAGGCCATGCAAGGCACGCCCGGGCCTGGAACGTATGTCATCAAGGGAGTGTTCGAGCGGAGCACGGAGGTCGCCAAGGGGCGGCCGCTGACGACGACGTTCGGGAACCGATTCAAAAGTAGGTGGAGTTGAATTGAATCAAATTGAATCGAGATGCATCGCATCCAGG
>JBCBZU010000005.1:0-16403 GCA_039815165.1 Pseudomonadota bacterium | reverse complement strand
TGCAGTAGAAGCGGTAGACACTAGAGGTGAGTTTATCGCGGGTCTTTACGGGCATGTAGATGGGCTTTTGGGAATCCCGGGTGACAGTGATAGGGCTAAATACTTGGAGGCAAGGAACCGCCTGGATGCCGTTGTAGCCGGAATAAGTCAAACAATGGCGGACCAAGAAAGGGAGTTAATGTTGGGTAAATTAGCAGACTTTGACCGGAACCGAATACTGGGCTAATTTTTTTCGCCCCTTAGTTTGCTTATTGCGAACCGTTCGCCACTTATCTCTATAATCGACTTTAGCGGTGATAAGGCCCTACAGATATAGCTTAACCCCAGATGACAGGATAATGACTTAGTGTAATTGTTTTTTAATATAGTTTTGGGATTGTTCACCCGCTTTAATCCACTCATCTAAATTAAATCGCAGGCATTTTTGACGATGAGTATCTCGACTTTTATTTTGAGGGGTAATGGACTTTTCTTGTAACCATATATCCCCGATTCTATTTAGCTCCGATATAATCTCAGGGATAAGCTCAGGGGGCAGCCGCAGGTTCAGTTCAAGTCCTGGTGTAGGATATTCGCTAGGGCCGGGCAAATGTGATGCCAATTGAGGACTGTACTGCCTTAGCAATATAATCGTCAATTGTACGGCTTTGGGGTCAATGCCTGTAATAAATTGCAAGTAACTGTCTCTATAAACAAAGTTTAACCCTGATTTTAGTCAGATGCTGCACTTTTTTGTTATTCTTGTGTCCAATATGAGACCCAATCCCGCCTTATGAGTCAAAATTTTGATGAACTTCTCGATACCAGTGGGCTGCAGTGCCCAGAACCCGTCATGCTGCTTCACAAAAGTATCCGACAGGCTAAGATAGGTCAAGTTATTTGTTTGCTGGCACCGGATGCTTCCACTATTCGCGATATTCCAAAATTTTGCCAGTTTCTAGGGCATAAATTGCTTTTGCAGGAACAGAATCAGGGTAAGTATTCTTACTATATTGAGAAAAAGGTTTAAATACAGTCACTTATTCCAACAACATTATCGCATCTTGCTATAGCAGCCCATGCTCTGTCTTTTATGGCTGATCTTGCAAAGTGTTTGGGATTCCGATAGCAGGTGCTTGCGCCGATAAACGACCCAGCCATGGAGGTCGGGATAAACAGTAAAGGGAGTGAGCAGGCCCCAGCTTAACCTTCATCTTCAACAAGTAAGGATATTGCCGCGATTGCCTCCGGATCTCGCGATTTGATTTTATTGGCAATATGATGCTGGAAAAAGTACTTAAACTTGGGGTTTTCCTGAGCGGGATAGAGGCAGGTGTCTCCGGGCAGTATCGGGGTTGATGAGACCTTGTCGTGGTCTGCCAGCATGCCGGTAATAGAGCCGTCATTATAGAGTCGCCAACTGATCACCTCAGACAAGGTCATGCTGTGAAAGCCATCATCGGAAAGAATGGCATGGGTGCCAATGGTGTCGGGAACTTCCTGAATAATATCCTCAGGATTGTCACACTGGTATTCGTAATAATCTGCTGCTGTTTCAAGTTCTACTATTTTGTGAATCGGGGGCTCGTCAAAAACGTCGTCAATACCCGGGTCATAATAGCCCTCCCAATGGCCATTTAAGGGGTCGCACAGTTCAGTGCAGGGCATTAGTTCATTTAGCCATGGAACTAAACCGACAACTTCCCCGCTGGCTTTTAAACCCCAGCACAAAACTTGCAGGCTAAATAACTTACCTTCGCTGGCATCATTGGAATAGAGCATTTCCAAGCCATCCAGCTCAGGAGATAGACGAACAATGCGATCTTCATCCAGATCGGAGAGTGGTTTGCCGCTAAAAATATCAACGACATTCTCAGTATTGCGGGTTTTATCCGAGGTGTTCATAATGCCTCCCTCAGTGACGTGGTGAACTGCAAAATATCAAAACACAACTTGTTGGGTCATAATGCCGCCCAAAACACTATATTTGGCGTAGCTGCCCAAAAATCGTTGCAGTTCGTCTAAAGGTATATCGACTTGGACAAAAGCACAACCTAAAAATGCAGTTTTTCATAAAAAAAATCTCTTATTTGGCAGGTGCGCCTAGTTTTTGTACGGATTGTTCGGGGCCAATGGTTTATAGCCAGGGACTTATAGCGCTGTTTAATCACTGTTTTCTGGGTTCTCACAATACCTTATTAGTGGGTGGAGCAGATGAACCCGAATACTTACCCGAAGCGGGCGGGTCTCCAGCCCGTATAGTATTTACTCGTGACTACAGTGCCAGTGCTCTTCATGAAATTGCCCATTGGTGTGTGGCAGGGGACGCTCGCCGGCGCTTGCCGGACTATGGCTATTGGTATATTCCCGATGGTCGAAATCAACAACAGCAACAGCAATTTGAACAGGTGGAGGTTAAACCGCAGGCATTGGAATGGATTTTCTCCACGGCGTGTGGGCTGAGTTTCCGCATCAGTGCTGATAATGTAGAGGCTGCTCTTGGGCCCAGTCAAACCTTTAGGCACGATATCGTCAGTCAGGTTTACGACTACTGTGATTATGGCCTAAATCCTCGCGCTCGGCAGTGGGTGCAAGCACTCTCCCAGCACTTTTGCACTCACGGGGTTTTAGACAAAGAACGTTATTCACTTGAGGCCTTGGATTAGTGGCTAAACCAACTTTATTACTCGACGCCTCTATCTATATTTTTCAATACTACTTTTCAATGCCCGATAATTGGTTTAGCCAGCAACAGGGCTGGCCGACGGCTGCGGTTTATGGCTATACCACCTTTCTGACAAAGCTGTTGGAACAGCAGTTACCCCAAAAAATAGCCGCCTGTTTTGATGAGAGCCTGGGTTCCTGTTTTCGCAACACTATTTATCCTGAGTATAAATCCAGCCGTGCGCGACCCGATAAGGCCCTGGCTTTTCAGTTAACTGCCTGTCGCCAAGTAACGCAGTTGATGGGAGTGCCAACCTTTGCCAGCGCAAACTATGAGGCCGATGACTTATTGGGGAGTTTGTATAAGCGGCTAATACGCACAAAAAATCCTATCGCGGTCTTAACTCGCGATAAAGACTTAAGCCAGTTAATTGCTCGTGAACAGGACTTTCTCTGGGATTATGCAGCCGATAAAAAATATTACCGTGATGATATTATTGCCAAGTACGGTATCTTGCCCCAGCAGTTTAGTGATTATTTAGCTCTGGTCGGTGATGTAAGTGACGATATTCCCGGTGTTCCCGGTATTGGCAGTAAAACGGCCCAGGTATTGCTGGCAGAAATGGGCGATTTGGATGGCCTATGGCAGCGGCTTGATAATGTTGCTATGTTGCCTATCCGCGGGGCCCGTTCGCTCGCAGAGAAACTGCTCCACTACAAGCAGCAGATACTGATGGCCAAACAATTAGCCACGATTAGACAAGATTTATCCCTTATTCATTCAGTTGCCGAACTCAAGTGGCAGAGTATTGACTGGCACTCTCTTGAGGCTTTTTGTTCTGTTATGGGCTTTCCACGATTATTTACCCGCATTGCTAAATTGGCCGTTTAATGAAAATACTAATGGATGAAAATATTCCTTTGGCGCAATCCTTGTTTGCTGACCTTGGACAAGTCACCTTGATGCCGGGAAGAGACATTGAATCACATCACTGTCAGCCTGTGGATATTTTATTAGTCAGATCCATTACCAAGGTTAATGCTGACCTGCTGCGGGACTCGCAAGTGAAATTTGTGGGCACTTGCACCATTGGCACTGACCACTTAGATACGGATTTTCTGCACCGCGCGGGTATTCACTGGGCAAGTGCCCCAGGTTGTAATGCCAATGCGGTTATTCAATATGTGTTGAGTGCAATGTCACAGCTAGAACCCGATTGGCTAAATAAAACCGTTGGTATTATCGGCTGTGGCAATATTGGTTCCAGGCTCTATCAGCGTTTGCGTGCACTAGGGCTTAATTGCCTTTGCTATGATCCCTTTTTATCGGCGGCAGATAATCTCAATTTGGTTGATTTTAAGGACGTGCTACAAGCCGATATTATTAGCTGTCATACCCCGTTAACACAATCAGGCCCTTTTCCCACTTATCATATGTTTACTGAGCTGGAGCTCGCAGCAATTAAACCTGGTGCGGTGTTAATTAACAGTGGCCGTGGGGAGGTGATTAAAACCGCTTGTTTGCGCGAGTGCATCGATAAAAACCAACTGCGCGTCGCCTTGGATGTATGGGAAAATGAACCGGCAATTGATATTGAGCTGGTCAAAAAAGTACGCTTGGCAACGCCACATATTGCGGGCTATAGTTTAGAGGGAAAACAAAGGGGTTCCTGGATGATTTACTGTGCGCTGTGTGAGTTTCTCGCAATACCCATTGATCAGCAAAAACGAGATCTGCTAAACCATAAGCAGTCGGCATTGGCCTCTACTGGAGCGGTAAAATTTACCTCTTTAAGTGAATTGTTGCTTAGCTGCTATGATATTGTTAAAGATGATGCCCGCCTGCGCGGACTGATTGAAACGGCGGATGATATTGCCGCAGGTTTTGATATGTTGAGAAAGCACTATCCGGTGCGCCGGGAATACTCACATTTTACTACAGAAACAAGCAGTATCGATCGAGGACTTGCTCGGCAACTGGCCTTATTGCAATCCTAAACGCTATATTGTATTGATTAAACAGCGCTTCAAAGAAACCGGTGTTTTGCTTGGCGATTTCTTGGCGAGTGCCCGTGCGCAAATGGCGGTCGCTTACAGTTTATAAAAAAGCGCAAGTTTTAGCGGTGGCAAAAAGCCGGTAAAACAATTTATACCAATGTTCCAGGCATTGCATATTTTTGTTGTTACCGATAAAAAATAACAGCGTTAGGTAGATTAACAACAGTGGAAGAACTACACGATATTGAGTTAATGGTCAAAAAAGGCATAGGGCTAATCGCGATTGAATCCTATGAGGAACCCAGAGTCCTTGAACTATGTACCCGCCTTGCAGTGAAAACCTTTCGCAAGCTGTATCGGTGGACCAGTACTGATGGCTTAGTGGAAAATGCGTCCACTCATATGGTGCCGGTGCCTAAACTGAATAAACCTGAAGAGTTACTGTTGTCTATTCGAAAGCGTAGTGAGCCAGGTATTTATGTGCTTTGTGATTTCCATTCCTATATGAACGAAGCCCAAATTATTCGCGCGCTTAAGGATATCGTTTTATATTCCTTATCGGGGGTCACTCTTATTCTATGCGGCCATCAAGTCACTTTGCCCGCCGATATTTTTCGGTATTCTGCGCGTTTGCAGTTAAGTTTTCCAACGGAAGAAAAAATTCGTCAACTTGTTTTAGATGAAGCCAGAGAATGGCAAAAGCAAAATAACGGCAAACAAGTGCGCACAGACAGTAAGACCCTCGATCGTTTAGTCAGCAATTTGCGCGGTATGACGGAGAGTGATGTGAAACGTTTGGTTAAAGGCGCAATTTATGTGGATGGTGCCATTACCTCCAGTGATATTGCCTCTGTCAATCAATCTAAATTCCAATTGATGAATATGAATAATATTCTCTCCTACGAATACGACACCGCGCAGTTTGCTGAAGTAGGGGGTCTGCACAATTTAAAGCAATGGCTGGCAGAACGCCGTGAGGCCTTTTTAAAAGCTGAAGACCAAGTGGATACACCAAAGGGTATTATGCTTTTAGGTATTCAAGGGGGAGGCAAAAGCTTAGCTGCAAAAGCCGTGGCAGGTCTATGGCATGTGCCTTTGTTACGCCTGGATATGGGGGCTCTATACAATAAATACCACGGTGAAACCGAAAAGAATCTACGGCAAACCTTGCAACTTGCCGATAATGTATCCCCCTGTGTGCTGTGGATGGATGAAATAGAAAAAGCAGTCAGCCAATCTGACCATGAAGGCGTATCCCAGCGGGTATTGGCCACTTTATTAACGTGGATGGCGGAGCGCAATTCGCCGGTATTTATTGTCGCTACCAGTAACGATATATCCCGATTGCCCCCGGAATTGGTGCGCAAGGGACGTTTGGATGAACTGTTTTTTGTCGATTTGCCCAATCAAATAGACCGAGAGAGTATTATTACTATTCATCTGGAGAAGCGCAATATAGCCTTAGATAAACAGGCTGTCACCACGCTGGCAGAATCATCAGCAGGCTTTACCGGAGCTGAGCTTGAACAGGCAATTGTCGCCGCACTTTATTCAGCCAGATCCAATAAACAGGCCATTGACTCTACTTATATATTAACGTCAATTCATAAAACTGTTCCCATCTCCGTGACCCGCGCGGAAGATATTCAGCACTTGCGACAGTGGGCAAAAGACAGAACAGTGTTAGCCAATTAGTGGGCGTTACTAACGGGGCGCTTGATGTTTGTGTAAGCGTTTAAATTCCGTAGAGAGATTATTTTTTACGAGCGCCCCACTGAGGAATCCAGGTTAAACATACCGGCTAATTTGTGTAATTCTTCAGCCATTGTTTTAACCCCTTGGTTAGCGACTTTTGCCTTTGCCATGCTGTCGCTTGTAATATTGATGGTTTCTGAAATTTTTGACATGCGTTGGCTGATTTCTTCTGAGACAACAGACTGTTCCTCAGTAGCTGTTGCAACCTGAATATTCATATCCGCTATTTCCTGGATCATTTTATGAATATTACCCAGCGCTTTATCGGTTTCATTGGACCTATCGACGGTTTCCTGTACCTGCATGGTGCTGGTTTCCATAGATCGCACTGTTTCCGCGGTTCCCGACTGTAGATTTTGAATGATTTGCTGAATTTCTGTGGTGGATTCCTGAGTTCTTTGGGCCAGTGAGCGCACTTCATCGGCAACTACTGCAAAACCACGGCCCTGTTCGCCCGCGCGAGCCGCTTCAATAGCAGCATTTAAGGCCAGTAAGTTAGTTTGTTCTGAAATATTGTTTATGACCTCAACCACGCTGTCAATTTTAGTACTTTGTTCTTCCAGATTTTGAATTACCGTCATAGAATGATTTAAATTAGCGGCAAGCTTAGATACTGCATCCACTGTAGTTTTAATGGAGTCACGACTATCCGCAGTTTCTTTAATACCCTGCTCTGATTTGCTGGCACAAGCACTGGCATTTTTTGCCACTTGTCTGAAGCTTTTAGACAGCTCTTCAATAGCAAGCAGAACTTTTTCCCCCATGACTTTTTGCTCTGCTATATACTCGGCATTTGCTTCAGACATGTCTGTGCTGCTATTGGCAGATGAAATTAATTCATTACAGGTAGTCACCATTGCGCCAATCAGCTGTTTCAATTTTGACGACATATCCACAACTGAGCGGTAAATCCCTGTGTCTTTTGTCTCTGGTGTAAATGCCTGGGTCAGATCGCCCTCGGCAATTTTACGGGTGATTTCTTCTATTTCTGCGGGCTCACCGCCAATTGGTCTACGTATATTGTGGGTAATGGTAATGGAAATGATGCTGCCTGCTACAAGGGCAAGTAGTGACACAATAATCACAGTGTTGAGAGAAAATTGTGAATTATTCTGTAACGCAGGCCCAAGCGTATCTTGTTCTTTTTTAACTGACAGTTTTACCTCTTCTATTGTTTTAGCGATTTCTGGGCCAACGAGATTTAAGGTGTTATCGATATAGTTATTACGGGCAGTGATGATATTCTCGATTTGATTGAATGATGTTTGAAATGCCTTATGATTGGCCAAGATTGAACTGAGCTTTTCTCGTCGTAGTGAATTTTCTAAGGCTTGATCTAACTTACCCAAATAGTAGGGCATTTTCTCAGTCAGCTCTTTATGCGCTCGATCGGCATCTGTGGCTTCATTTGTGACAAGGTATTTAGCGGCATATAAGCGCGCCAGCAATAAATGCTGCTGTAGCAATGCCGCATAATACGCGGCCTCAGAATCACCATCGTCATAAGCGGATACGATAATGTCTGTAGTTGCTTTGCGCATTGATAGGCCGGATGGGTTTAAGGTCTTATTGACAATTTCGTTGCGCTCTCCATAAAGCTCCACGACTTTATCGAAGGCTTGCTCGTACTCAAATATGCCCGCCGCAACATTGGACACTAGCTTGGCCCGAGTCGGATCCTTAATTTGTGTTTTAGCTTCTTCTAGGTAGTTCAGCATGAGTTCTCGTCGAGAGGAATAGTCTGCTAAAGCCTCCGGTGATTGATTGTTAATATATTTGATAACGGCTAAGCGCATGGACAACATGTTCGCCTGTACTCTGCCCGCAAGGTTTGTATCTCTAGCCAAGCCTCGGTATTCCACGTAACCGTTATAAACATTACGAAGGCCTAAATAAGCGACAATGGACAGAATCAGCAACAGTAGTAAAACGGTACCAAAACCGAGGTTGAGCTGTAATCTAAGCGATAGCTTTTTTAACATTTTTTTTACCCATATATTGCTTGAAACTAGAAGAGTCAACCGACGGCTGGGAGACTTGAAAACGATAATTTGCCTTTATCAACACCTTGTAAATACGCTTGAGTGCTTTGCTTCCGAAGTTTTTCAAGGCAGGCTATTGTTTTCTTGTGCCAGTCTATTGGCCCATAAACGATTGCCATATGACCCCAGTTACACAGGCAATTATAGTATTGTTATTGACAGTGTTTCAGACCCTTTTGTCTAAGATTTGTCGATGTTAAGAAGAAAAGCTTATTAGCGTTAATGATTTGTGGCTATTTTGTGTGATTGGCAAATCCATGAAGCGCTTAAAGAAATCATTTTTTATTTTTAGCCTTGAGTGGTTTGGGTTTACATCAATAAAAGCTTACGAAAATTGGCGCAACTGTGCGAAGCTGCTTGATTTTCAATGGCTTACATCGGCTATGCCGATGGCAGGACATCCTTGTCCTGTGTTGTTAACGCGACAATTAAAATTGCCGGGTTAATAGGTAACTAAAATAGCGTTTAATTTTTTCTGGGCTCATTAGCTGCAATTTAGCAATATTATCTTCGGGAATTTTTTCTGGGTTCGGAAAACCCTCTATGGCTTCGCTTAAAGAGTCTTCCCTGAGGATATGCAAAGTAGGGAAGGGCGAGCGATTTGTGTAATTGCTTTGATCTTCTTTGTGGGTGTCAGCGAATTGATATTCGGGATGAAAACTGGCCAATTGATAAATGCCGCGCCAGTGATGCTGATCAAGTGCTTGTTCTGCCCAATAGAGGAAGTCATTAAAATCAAAAAAATTCTCGAACAATTGCGAGCAAATCAGTAGCGTTGTCTCAACTTCTGAATGTTTATCCAAATACTCACATTCTTTGACCAGCTCATCGATGAGCTCTTCCTCACTTAAACACCGGCTAACGACAAATCGAATGCGGTTATTTTCGTGGGGTTCTCTTGCGAATGGGCATAGCGATAAACCTATTACAATATTCTTCAACCAAGACTTTGTCGAGGCTATGTAGCGTGAACTATCCACTATTGTGTTCTCGCAAATGAACCAGCATTGCTCTGGCTGCATTCGATAAACTTCTCTCTCTATGAAAAATACATCCAAGCTGTCGTATAGGACGAATTTTGTTAAGGGGTAAGCGCACTAAATCTTTCGTCATTAATGTTTCGGGCAGTACGCTCCAGCCCAGACCGACAGAAATCATCATCTTAATTGCATCTAAATGGTTGGTTGTCATCGACAAACTCAGTGACAAATTTTCTTGCTCAAACAAGGATTGAATTAATTGTGTTGTGTGGGTATTAACATCTGGCAAAATGGCCGGATGTATCGCCAGATCAGCCAGGCTAATGCAGTCTTTCTGACTGAGTGGATGGTGTTTATTGCTGACAAAGCACATCGGATCCTGCCACAGTGAATGGTACTGTATGGTATCGATGGTATCATTGATAATGGCATCTGAGAGGGTTATCAGCGCCAAATCAAATTCCCCATATAAAATCGATTCCAGTGCCTGCTCGGAATCAATAAACTGTAGTTTTAATAATACCTCGGGGTATTGTTGGGTAAAGTGCTTTAGTACCGGGGGCAGCCGGTGTAGGCCGATATGGTGGCTGGTGCCTATTCGTAGATCCCCGCTAACATTGCCGCGCAAGTCGGCCATAAAGCGCTGGGTATCGTAGACTTCCTGCAATATGCGCTTTGCTCTTGGAATCAGGGCAGTGCCGGCCTCTGTTAATTCTACACGCCGACCAATGCGATCAAATAAGGGCTGAGTAATTTGGGATTCCAGCAGTGCAATGCGCTTACTCACCGCCGATTGGGTGAGCCCCAGTTTTTCAGCAGCCATTGAAAAGGAACTCTCTTCTGCCACTGTGACAAATGCTGTTAATAGTTGCGTATCCATCGATTGATCATATCATAGTCATTCCTAGTAGGAATAATAAATATTAAAATTATGAATTTGTTTTATGGTTTTGAGAAGCCTAAAATAGCCACTATAAAATTACGGAATAATCAGCAAAGTCACAAAAAGCTATTGATAAAAAGCGATAAACAAAAAGCGATAAAAAGTCATAAAGAGAAAGCCACTATGGTCGCCCGTACACTTTACGATAAATTGTGGAATGCCCACTTGGTTAAACAGCGGGATGATGGTTCTGCACTCATTTATATAGACAGGCATATTGTCCACGAAGTCACCAGTCCCCAGGCCTTTGAAGGCTTGCGTATTGCTGGCCGCAAGCCCTGGCGAGTCGATAGCGTACTCGCCACCCCTGATCACAATGTCCCGACCACTGCGAAAGAGCGTGCCTCTGGTGTTGAGGGTATTGAAGATCCGGTGTCGAAAATTCAAGTCAAAACCCTGGATGACAACTGCGACAGTTTTGGTATTACCGAGTTTAAAATCAATGATCGCCGCCAGGGCATTGTGCATGTGGTTGGCCCGGAATCCGGTGCTTGTTTACCGGGTATGACGGTGGTTTGCGGGGACTCGCATACGGCGACCAATGGCGCCTTGGGCGCTTTAGCTCACGGTATTGGCACCAGCGAAGTGGAACACGTATTGGCAACTCAGTGTTTAGTGGCTAAAAAAATGAAAAATATGTTGGTCACAGTGGATGGTCAATTGGGCAGGGGAGTAACGCCTAAGGATGTGGTGTTAGCGATTATTGGCAACATTGGCACGGCAGGCGGTACCGGCTATGCCATTGAATTTGGCGGCCAAGTGTTTCGCGATATGTCGATGGAAGGCCGTATGACCGTTTGCAATATGGCGATCGAGGCCGGTGCTCGCGCCGGTATGGTTGCCGTTGATCAGACCACTATCGATTATGTGAAGGATCGCGACTTTGCCCCCAAGGCTGAGGATTGGGACGCAGCAGTGACGCAATGGCGGGATCTTATCAGTGATCCAGGCGCTGTCTTTGATGCTCTTGTAGAGATGGATGGAGCGGATATTAAACCTCAAGTCAGTTGGGGCACTTCACCTGAAATGGTGGCGGACATCGATAGTACCGTGCCCAACCCCGCGGATCAACGCGACCCGGTTAAACAGTCTGGCTATAAGCGCGCCTTGGACTATATGGGCTTAAAAGCAGGCCAAAAAATTACCGACATCCAGGTAGATAAAGTCTTTATTGGTTCCTGTACCAACTCCCGTATTGAAGATTTACGGGCGGCGGCGGCGGTGGTTCAAGGCCGACAAAAGGCTGCCAGTGTTATCGAAGCCATAGTCGTACCAGGTTCGGGCCTGGTAAAGGCGCAAGCAGAAGCAGAAGGTCTCGATAGAATCTTCAGCGAAGCGGGTTTGCAATGGCGTGAGCCTGGGTGTTCCATGTGTTTAGCCATGAATGCAGATAAATTAGGTGCCGGTGAGCATTGTGCCTCAACCTCCAACCGTAATTTTGAAGGTCGTCAGGGTTATGGGGGCCGCACCCATTTAGTGAGTCCCGAAATGGCGGCGGCCGCTGCAATAGCTGGCCACTTTGTCGATGTGCGAGAGTTTTAAGCAGGTATTGTTATGAAAGTATTTACGGTGCATACCGGTATTGCAGCGCCAATGGATCGAGCCAATGTCGATACCGATATGATTATTCCCAAGCAGTTTCTAAAATCCATTAAGCGTAGCGGTTTTGGCAAAAACTGTTTTGATGAATTGCGTTATTTGGATGAAGGTCAGCCAGATCAAAGTTGCCAGGGTCGGCCATTAAATAAGGAGTTTCCGCTCAATTTTCCGCGTTATCAGGGAGCATCGGTTTTGCTGACCCGTGAAAACTTTGGCTGTGGCTCCAGCCGTGAACATGCGCCTTGGGCCTTGGACGATTATGGTTTTCGCGCCATTATTGCCCCAAGCTATGCCGATATTTTCTACAATAACGCGTTTAAAAACGGTTTGCTGCCCGTTATCTTAGCGGCAAATATTGTCGATCAATTATTTAATGAGATGTATGCAATTGACGCTTATGAACTCACGGTTGATCTTGAACAACAAACAGTAACTACGCCATCGGGCGCATCGTTTACCTTCGAAGTGGATGATTTTCGCAAGCACTGTTTATTAAATGGCTTCGATGATATTGGCCTCACCTTGCAGGATGCAGCGGCTATTCGCGACTATGAACAAAAGCGCAGGCAACAGTCGCCTTGGTTATTTAATGCGATAACAAACAGTTAACAGCATAAGCGCGGTTGCTCACGGGACACTTGCAAAGAATACGCTGTCATTTCAAACACGCTGTTAATACGCCCTGGTACGCTCTACCTCGGCTGCTGCCGCCGAAGGTTTGAAATGACAGTGTATTCTTTTCTCTAAACTGGGTAGTCACTATTCTGGGTAGTCACTATTCTGGATAGTCACTATTCTGGATAGTCACTATTGGCCGTATGCTCGACACTATTAACCTGGCAATCAAATAGTTGTCCTGAACTATTTGATTGACGCCATTGAAAATTGGCGCAACTGTGCGAAGCGGCTTGATTTTCAATGGCTTACATCAGCTATGCCGATGGCAGGACATCCTTGTCCTGTGTTATTAACGCGACAATTAAAATTGCCGGGTTAATAACAATTGACTTAACGAAAAATTGACTTAACGAAAAGGTTTGTTTTATGCCTAAAAATATCCTGCTATTGCCCGGAGATGGTATCGGTCCGGAAATTATCGCACAAGCAAAAAAAGTGATCGACGCACTGAATCGTAAAATGAATCTGGGTATTCACTACCAAGAGGAATTAATCGGCGGCAGTGCTATCGATGCTTACGGTGTGCCCCTAAGCGATGCCGTTATTGAAAAAGCTGGCAACAGCGACGCTATTTTACTGGGTGCTGTGGGCGGCCCCAAATGGGATGCCCTTGACCGCGGGATTCGCCCCGAAAAAGGTTTATTAAAAATTCGTGCAGAGTTAGATTTATTTGCTAATCTGCGCCCAGCGATTTTGTATTCACAATTGGCCGCTGCCTCCTCCTTAAAAAAAGAGTTAGTTGAGGACCTTGATATTCTCATTGTCAGAGAATTAACCGGCGGCATTTACTTTGGCGAGCCCCGGGGCGAACGCACTCTGGACAATGGTGAGCGCCAGGGTTACAACACCATGGTATATTCTCAATCAGAAATACAGCGTATAGGCCGCAACGCCTTTGAATTAGCGCAAAAACGCAGCAAGCGCTTATGTTCTGTCGATAAAGCCAATGTGCTCGAAGTGTCTGGTTTGTGGCGTGAAGTTATAGAGGCAATTGCCGGTGATTACCCCGATGTCGAGCTGTCTCACCTGTATGTAGACAACGCCGCTATGCAACTGGTGCGCGCGCCCAAACAATTCGATGTGGTGGTGACCAGTAATTTATTCGGTGATATTTTGTCGGATTGTGCTGCCATGTTAACGGGCTCTATCGGTATGTTGCCCTCTGCTTCACTCAATGCCAATGGTTTGGGAATGTACGAGCCTGTCCACGGCTCCGCTCCTGATATTGCCGGGCAGGGTATTGCCAACCCACTGGCAACTATTTTATCCCTGGCGATGTTGTTGCGATATTCTCTCGACATGGCTGAGGCGGCGGATGTGATTGCGGTAGCAGTGGGTAAAGTCTTGGATAAAGGTCTGCGTACTGCCGATATTTATACCGAGGGTATGACAAAAATGGGTACTGCAGAAATGGGCGATGCAGTCATTGCATCGCTCTAATACCGAGTGTCGCTAAGGTGTTTTATTGCGAGTAAATATCTTTTTGCCCTTTTGGCTGTTTGGCAAAACGCTTGTATACCCACTGGTACTGCTCGGGCGCCAGGCGGACCATCTTTTCTATGCTGAGATTCATTTGAGTGGCGGCGGCTACGCTGTCTTCTGTGTCCATACCCTCAACCTTTTCAAAGACAATTTCAAAGCCCCGTCCTTTGGGGAGACGAAAAGCCGTTGTCACCACCACGTTGGAACGGTTGAAATTAACCAGTGACTGGGTGAATTTTCCGGTGAGGGCCGGCAGACCAAAGAAGGGTGCGTAAACCCCTGCGCTACGCGAAGGCAGATGATCGGACAATATCACTAATAGCCCTCCCTTTTTCAAATGCCTAAAGGCTTTGCGCATACCGCCACTGTCTGTCGCAAACAGGCTAGCCCCTAATCGAGAGCGGCCTTTAGCAATCACATATTCTACTATTGGCGATGCGCTGGGCTTGTATAGAGAAGCACTCAAATAATGCTGTGGCAAATAAAAGTTCATCATTTCCCAATTGCCCAAATGAGGCAGGATAACCACCACGCCTCTGCCTTGTTTATAGGCCTGTTCTAGAATGTCGGGGTTCTTGATAACAACAGCCTTTATCAATCTCGGCGCTTGACCAAACCAAGTGTAGGCTGCTTCCATCATCCACTTGCCGGTTTCTGCTGCTGTCTTTTTAAGCAGTATTTTTCGTTCTTTAACGCTTAGCTCTGGAAAACAGGCCTCTAAATTGCGGCGGGTAATATCAGTGCGTTTGGGGTTGAAATAGATTAACGCTGTTGCCGCTATACTGCCGACTGACTGTAGCCAAGACAAGGGTAGTCTGGATAAAGGAATGGCGATACAAGTAATCAAAAAAAACTGTAGTTTATCCATGGTCAGGATGCGAGCGAACAATTAAACACAGCCAATGTTACCACAGAGCCTTGGCAGTCTCTAAGCCGGTGGTTTTTAACTGACTTGATCTAAGGTAAACTCCACGGCTGAGCGAATGATTGATATATCTGAGGTAAGAAGAGACTAATGAACGTAGGTTTTGTCGGATGGCGGGGTATGGTCGGTTCGGTGCTGATGGGTCGAATGATCGAAGAAGGCGATTTTGCGGATATTCAAGCGGTATTTTTCACCACGTCGGCGGTGGGTGGTGCCGTTCCTCACACCCTTAAAACCGCAGCTAAGATCACAGAGCCTTTGAAAGATGCCAATGATATTCGCGAACTTGCCAGGATGGATGTCATTATTTCCTGTCAGGGTGGAGAATATACCCAGTCTGTCTTTACGCCCCTGCGAGATTCTGGTTGGCAGGGCTACTGGATTGATGCTGCCTCTGCACTGCGAATGCAAGCCGATGCGGTTATTATTTTAGACCCCGTTAACGGATCTGTTATCAACCGTGCTCTCGATCAAGGTACAAAAAATTTTATCGGTGGTAACTGCACTGTCAGTTTGATGCTGATGGCCATCGGTGGTCTGATCAATAGCGGGCATGTAGAGTGGATTTCTGCCATGACCTATCAGGCAGCCAGCGGAGGCGGTGCTCGTCATATGCGTGAACTATTAACCCAGATGGGCTTGTTGCAACAGTCTGTCTCAGCCGAGTTATCGGATCCCGCCTGCGCTATTCTCGACATCGATAAAAAAATCACCAATAAAATGCGCGATGGTTCACTACCGGCTGACAATTTCGGGGTGCCGCTGGCGGGCAGCGTATTGCCCTACATCGACAGTGAGCTCGATAGCGGTCAAAGCCGAGAAGAATGGAAAGCCGATGCGGAGACCAATAAAATTATCGGCACCGGCCATGAAAGCGACATTAGCCAGTTGATTCCACATATTCCTGTCGATGGCATTTGTGTGCGTGTTGGCGCAATGCGGTGTCACAGCCAGGCCTTAACCATCAAGCTTAACCGCGATATTCCCCTGGATGAGATTGAATCCATTATTGCCCGCGCAAACGATTGGGTAAACGTGGTGCCTAACCATAAAGATGCCACTTTAAATCATCTCACACCAACGGCAGTAAGCGGCACCTTGGATATTGTTGTTGGCCGTTTGCGTAAAATGCATATGGGCACCCAGTATTTAAGTGCCTTTACGGTTGGCGATCAACTTTTATGGGGAGCCCGCCGGTTGAAAGCGAAGCTGCTCCGGCGCCATATAGCCGAGCTTTCATTTGAGCACACCCGTGCGCGTGTGGTGATCGCCGCCGGCGGCGCGGGCGATGCCAAAGTCCGTGACGCGCGCGCGGCCAGCGAAGTCGATGAGCACGTTCTGCGGCGAGAGATCGCGGT
>JBCBZU010000052.1:0-8689 GCA_039815165.1 Pseudomonadota bacterium | reverse complement strand
GATTTTTATTGAGCATTTACCTAATGGGCTAAGCTCTCACGCTTCGATTACGCATAAGAATACTGGGTAAGGATTGGTAGTGATGAGCAGTTACGCACTGCGTCAGTATTGCAGGCCAGTTTTTGTTATTCACAATTACTCTAAAAAATGTTGACGTCATATTCATCGACTACATCAGTCGATTTATGTAAGCCATTGTTTTGTATGCAGATAGTCCCAAAAGCATAAATTCTGCACACATTGAAATACTGTTTTTATATACAGTATAATTTCTTATCGCTTCTCTCACTAAGCGATCCCAAACAATGAGTCGGCGCATAAAGTCTTTTTCCTTTTTCACTTTCCGCTCTTATCTAAAGAAGTGTCCAAAGAAGGACAAACAAGTGTGCAATAAGCGTACTTGTTAGTCTCAGCGTCAACGTGCACCTTATATATTCAGTAGGAGGGTAATGTATGTCAACAGACTGGGTAACCATTAGCGTACCTGAAATGACCATTGAGCATTATGCACAACAGGTTGGTGTAACAACCCGTACCGTTGAAGGTTGGGTTGCCAAAGGTTTGATTCCCACAACAAAGTTAGGGCGTCGCCGATTAATTAATGTGGCTGCTCGCGCGGCATTTTGTCTAAATGAATCTCGTCGTTATAGGGAGGAAAAAAATGAAGTTTGATGTTCTCACCATTGCTAATTTGTTGATCAGCAACGGTATTATTATCTGGATGGCGCTGTGGTTGATAAAGCGCGTCGACAAGGTGGATGAGCGCTTGGGGCGTCATGAAACGCGCTTGAGTGTGGCCGAAAAGGAAATTGAGTATGCTCATCTACAATCTGTAAAAAATACTGATAACTAATGGTGCCAGAGTGAATTATTAGCGGTTAATTCGCGCATTCAAAATCCTGGGTTATAGTAGGTCATCCGCTAAAGAAACAGTTTAATTTTTAGGAATACCCTTGAGCCACTTGGATAATTTTGCTTGAAATTTTTCTGGATCAATGGGCTTGCTTAGGTAGTCATCCATTCCAGCGGCAATACACTTTTCTCTATCGCCTTTCATTGCATTGGCGGTCATGGCAATAATGGGAATATGCGGGCAAGTACCCTGCTCTGTTTGTGCATCGGCTTCGTTTTTTCTTATCATCTGGGTTGCTTGATAACCGTCCATTTCCGGCATTTGGCAATCCATTAATATCAGTTGATAGTAATGGTCTTGATCATCGTAAAGCTTTTGAATGGCCTGTTTACCGTTTTCTGCAATATCGACCTCAAACCCCAGCGCTTCTAGATTGGCCAATGCTACTTGTTGGTTTATCATGTTGTCTTCTACTAAGAGTATATGGGTTTTATTATCGATCGGTTCTGATTGGCGGGTTTGTTCTGATGGATCCGGCACTGCTGGTTCCGTTTTTAAAACTTTTATAAACCTTACCCAATCTTCGGTTATCATCGGCTTAAATCCATGAAAGTCGAATGCGTCTTTTTTTATATCTGTATTCACCGGTGTTATTACCGCTCGTTTTACCTGGGCACGGTGTTCTCTTAAATAGTTGATTAAATCAGTAAAGGCAGGAAGTGTGGATGATATTAATACACAGTGAATATCTGTGGTGGTTTCGATTATTTTAATCGCTTGACTGTGGTGCTGAACATCAAGTGTAGTGATTCCTAAATGGGTCAATTGCCCGATTAGTATTTGCCTGTTTTTTTCAGACTCATCAATGACAAGTACTTTGTATGAAAGATCATTTGGCAAGACGCTGTTAGTGATTTTATCGCTCTTTTGTAGCTTGATTTTTATTGAAAAACATGTGCCCTTACCCACTTGACTGACAAGCGATACTTGGCCATCCATCAGCATACACAGTTGGTTTACAATAGCTAATCCCAGGCCTGTGCCGCCGTATTCGCGCGTGGTAGAGGCATCAACTTGAGAGAAGGCATCAAATAGTATGGCTTGTTTTGATTCAGGAATACCAATGCCTGTATCCGTAATATCACAGTTAAAGATAATTTGGCTGGAATTTTGGCCAAGCATTTTGGCTGACACACTGATCGTACCTTGTTCAGTGAATTTAATGGCGTTAGCGATAATATTAATTAGGATTTGTCGAATTCTATTGGGATCACCTATTACGTAAGGCATTTCTAATGTTGTAAGATCTAATAACAGTTCTAAGTTTTTTTGATGCGCCCTTAGCGCCATAGATTGAATACAGCTTTCAACCAACAGTCTGATATCAAAGTCAACTTTTTCTATTTCGAGTTTGCCTGCTTCTATTTTGGAAAAATCCAGTATATCGTTGATGATAACCAGCAGAGACTCCGCACTGCTTTTTGCCAGCTTAGCGTGATGCAGTTGCTTATCGTTTAAGTCGCCTTTCGAGATCAAGTCCAGCATACCCAACACACCATTCATCGGCGTGCGTATTTCATGACTCATACTGGCGAGAAATTCTGATTTTAATTTTGCTGACTCTTCGGCTTTCTCCAAAGCAATTTGTCTATCCTGCAACATGGCTGAGAGATATTGAGCGAGTTGGTTATAGTTTTTGGCAAGCTGGCCAATTTCACCTACATTGTTTTCATCGAGTCGTTTTGATAAATCAGCCCCTTCATTGATAATGCTTTTTAAATTTTGATTGGTTTTATTTATGGGTTTGATAATTAAGGTATACAAGATCCAAAACATTATCATCGCAAGTGATACATTGAGAGTAAGGCTCTGTAGCAGCAGTTGATTTGCCAGTTTTTTGAGGGCAGCCTTTACTTCTGCATCACTGGGTAGAATATACAGTGTTCCTACTAATCCATTACCATCGTCTCCGGTATAATTAATCTGCCTTCCCTGCAGACTCGCCATTACTGTTTTTTGTTGATCGCTTAAAAAATAGCTTGAGCGTTTTTCACTATGGCTTTGGGCTACCTGATATTCGTTTACGCCATCGACCTCAATGGCGATAGCGTCGATATCCTGGCTGCTGACTTCTGTTTCCAGAGCGCGGTTAATTGCATCGGTATTATAGTTCCATAATAATAAGGGCAGGCTATTGCTCAGGCGTTGAGCGATGGTGTCAATATTTTCTTCGAGCTTTTGGTAGAGAGTCTGCTTGGATATCCAATAGTTATATACCGCAGTTGCACCAAAGACTATGGTTTGTACGAGCAGTATTAAGCAAACAACAAGGTTGGCTAACTTGCCTGACCTAATCATTATTGATTAGCAACACGCTCGCTAAAGTAGCGTTGATAGGAGCCGTCGGCCTGCATGCTGGCAATACCTTGGTTGAAGGCATCGATAATAGTATTGCAATGGACTGATTGTTTGCTACAGGTGATAAACAGTGGGTTTTCAATAAGCGCATTGTCGCTAAAGTCTATTTCTTTCAGCAGTGAGGGTTCTATGGTTTGTTTCGCCACTATCTCATCTTCAATTGTCAGATCCACCCGGCCTGCGATAAGTTTTTTAATATTGCTGTTGAGAGAATCTGCAACAGAGAAACGAATATTGTTATCTTTTAACAAGCTCTCTTCATAGGCATAATCTCTTACCACACCAACGACTTTGTCGTAGAGACTGGGTAAACCCTCAAATTCGTAGTCATCATCTTTTGCTTTTATAAACACCAGGCGGTTGGCTGCATAGCGCTCACTGTATAACATGGTTTTGTTGCGCTCCTCGGTAAACCACACTGCTGGCAGTATATCGACCTTACCTTTTTCGAGCATCACCAGCGATCTGGCCCAGGGCATGGGTACAAGTTCTATCGCGTAGCCCTGAGTTTGCAGTGCCTTTCGCAGTAGATCAATGGAAATCCCGCCATCGTCGCGCTTTAGGTCGACAAAGGGCTCCCATGCATAAGCAGCCACTTTGTATGTGGTGGCATGACTGAGGGAGGATAGTATGAGTAAACTGAGTAGAAGAACGTGACGCATAATGCTGCCTGCACTGGTTTGAAGCTTTCTTTTTAGTGTAGACGATTGACGGCAATAAGCCATTGTCGGAGAACCAACCTAGGCCAAATTAATCAATCACTTAAAACAGCTTTTAAAGCGACGTTCTTGTAGAAAATACGGGCTTTTATGCAACAAGCCTGAGGCACCCATAACATGTGCTTATTCTGGCGCTTGTATTACCGGCATCTCTAACAATTGTCTTTTTCTGCGATCTCGGCGCAAGCTCTGTACTCGAATCCTCATGTAGGCCCCAGTACACTGCGGTTCTCCATGGGGTGCTTGCTTGATCTCACGAAAAAACCTTAATGTTTAGAGATGCCCTTGTGGGGTCTGCACGCATAAAAACGCAAAAGGATTAGGCCTTAACAACCGACTTGCCTCGACCTATTCCATAGTAGTCGATGCCGCGTTCTGCCATGCGATCCGGGTTGTAGAGATTGCGGCCATCAAAGATCACGGAATTTTTCATCTCTTGTTGAATTAAGTCGAAATCCGGCACCTTAAAGTTTTGCCACTCGGTACAAATGACCAAGGCGTCCGCCGCACTCAAGGCCGCTTCTTTGGTGCCAACAAGCAGTAAATCTTTACGGGAACCATAAATACGCTGACATTCGTCCATGGCCTCTGGATCATAGGCCTTTACTCTGGCACCAGCCGCCCACAGTGCTTCCATAAGATTACGGCTTGAGGCCTCGCGCATATCATCGGTTTTTGGCTTGAAGGATAGGCCCCAGAGGGCAAAGGTTTTACCCGTAATGTCAGCGTTAAAGTGCTGCTGAATATAGGCAAATAATTTCTCTTTTTGTTGGCTATTAACGGCTTCTACCGCTTTTAGAATGCGAGAGTCGTAGCCAATATGTTCTGAGGTTTTGATTAAGGCCTGGACATCTTTGGGAAAACAAGAGCCACCATAGCCACAGCCAGGGTAAATGAAGTGATAGCCAATGCGTTCATCGGAGCCTATGCCCTGGCGTACCATTTCGATATCGGCACCCAATTGTTCGGCCAAATTGGCCATTTCATTCATAAAACTAATCTTGGTGGCCAGCATACAGTTGGCGGCATACTTGGTGAGTTCCGCACTGCGAGTATCCATAAAGATAATGCGATCATGGTTGCGGTTAAAGGGCTCGTAAAGCTCACGCATAATGTCTTTGACGGATTCTTCTGCGGTGCCGATAACGATTCGGTCTGGGCGCATACAGTCGCTAACGGCGGCACCTTCTTTAAGAAATTCGGGATTGGACACGACATGAATAGGCAAATCAGATTGACGAGCGGCAAGCACTTCACGCATTTTCTGACCGACTTTATCTGCTGTGCCTACGGGCACAGTGGACTTATCAACGACGATGACTTCTTTAGTCATATAGGTGGCGATGGTTTCTGCTACTGCCAATACATATTGTAGATCTGCTGAGCCATCATCGTCAGGTGGGGTGCCGACTGCAATAAACTGCACATCGCCAAATTCCACTCCGGCTTTGGCGTCGGTGGTAAAGTGAATTCGCCCCGCGTCATGGTTAGACTTAACCAAGGGTTCAAGCCCCGGTTCGTAGATGGGTATTTGACCTTTTTTAAGGTTTTTAATCTTAAGTTGATCAATATCCACGCAATAGACATCGTGACCAACGTCGGCAAGTACTGCCGCTTGCACCAGGCCCACATAGCCAATACCAAATACCGTTACCTTCATTGCATTTCCTTAGATTTTGCACATCACTGAGGGCGGCAGTTTATCATCCTAAAAACCGCAGTTGAATACAGAGTTTTCGCTGCTCGCCCATGTCGCAGGCTAAGCGGTCTATCAGCGATACGCCAACAGGCACTTTTATTGTGTTTTCACGGTAGGCGCGTAACTGTTTACCGAACGCTCTAAGCCTATAGACCAGGCGCTAGCGACTTGGTTGGACCATTGGAAGCCTGCCGTATAGAGGAGACAAGATGATAATGGCTGTTTAGGTTCTGCTATACTGAGCCCTTTTAAAAGCCGAGAGAATCCATCAATATGCGTCAATTTCCTCGCACTCGCCTACGCCGTAATCGCTTTAGCGAGTTCTCTCGGCGACTTGTTCGGGAGACGGAATTGTCGACGAGTGATCTTATCTATCCTATGTTTGTTATCGAGGGCATCAATAAGCGTGTTGCCATTGATAGCATGCCGGGTATTGAGCGATATTCTATCGATGCGCTGTTGAAAGAGGCTGAGGTCATTGCCAAATTAGGCATTCCCGCCATTGCGCTGTTTCCTAATGTGGAGTCTTCGCTGCGCACACTGGATGGCAGTGAGGCTTACAATCCGGATAATCTTATCTGCCGCGCAGTGAGGGCGCTCAAAAACGCTGTGCCCGAGCTGGGCATTATTACCGATGCCGCACTCGATCCTTATACGACCCACGGTCAGGATGGCATCGTTGATGACAGTGGCTATGTGCTTAACGATATCACAGTGGATGCTCTCTGCAAGCAAGCACAAGCCTGCGCTGCAGCCGGTGCTGACCTTGTTGCGCCTTCTGATATGATGGATGGCCGCGTCGGGGCTATTCGCCAAAGCCTGGATACACTTCACTTTATTAACACGCAAATTTTGGCATATTCAGCTAAATATGCCTCTGCTTATTACGGGCCGTTTCGAGACGCTGTCGGCTCTACTCATGCCTTGGGCGAGGGCAATAAAATGACATACCAAATGGATCCGGCCAACGGCAGTGAAGCACTATATGAGGTTGAACTGGATATTAACGAGGGGGCGGATATGGTCATGGTAAAACCCGCAATGCCCTATTTGGATATTGTCAGACGGGTAAAAGATCGATTCCAAATGCCTACCTTCGCCTATCAGGTTAGCGGCGAATATAGCATGCACAAACTGGCGGTAGAAAGTGGTGCACTCAGTGAATCCGTGATTATCGAATCTCTTGTAGCCATCAAACGGGCCGGTGCCGATGGTATTCTTACCTATTTTGCAAAAGACGCGGCTCAATACTGGCAGAACACTAAGATAGTGTAAGACCTGGAACACGCCGCTGGATTGCTCTCAGAACCGGGCCTATGGCGGAATTTTTAGGTTTTTTCCAGGCTGTTTCCAGTGAGGGGAATAAGGTCGTTTTGTGGGCGACAAGCGCTTACCCAATCAAAAAAGTCTTTGCTGATTTACGATGGGCGTCCTTGGTTAAGGTTGTGTAAGACCAAGTTACACAGCAGAGGCTTTAGGGGTCTCTACAAAAAAGTCTGATAAAAACAGTGACCACTGTTCAGGCCAGTTTGTGGTGGGCATACGCTTGAATTCACTGCGAACATACTGTGCAATGCGGCCTTCTGCAAGCGCCAGCATGCCATTGGCCGCGATATTGGCCGGCAGCCGGGTCTTTAAGCCCTCTCGCAGTTCAGCTTCACGCAATATTTGTTTGAGCTGGGTTTCCAGGCGATCAAAAAACTGCACCACGCGTTGACGCAAGCGTTCGGTTTCACCCGCGAGTGCATCACCCGTCATAATCCGTGTAATGCCAGGATTACGCTCTGAAAAAGTAAGCAGGAGTGACAATATTTGTTCGCACCTGGATTGTGCATCTGAGGTATCACTGTTAATCAAGTTGACGCGGGAAAAAATAGTATCCTCTATAAACTCAATTAAACCTTCGAACATTTTTGTTTTACTGGGAAAATGGCGGTATAAGGCAGCTTCGGATACGCCAACTTTGTTGGCTAGAGCAGCTGTGGTAATGCGTGCACCGGGTGATTCTTCCAACATCTGGGCCAGGCATTCAAGAATTTGTTGGCGACGAGGGATTTTCTGGCCAGGCTTATTCATTTTTCTATACCAACTTATTTAGATAGTTTCTGGCTAAGGAAAGATGTATTTAATTATTCACTGAGCGCAGTTATCCTAACCGCATCTTTATGCTGGATCAAGCACTGATTACAAAGGATTACCGGAAAAAATCCATCTTCACTATTGATTGATTATGGGCGCCTGTAAAACCAGGATTTTTGCTGGCGGGTGCCCGTTGCTAAATAAGCGCTCATTGTGGGCAAGTTTCCAGCTAAGCGTCAATGGTTCGCAGCGAAAGGTAGATACGGTATTTTAACTGTAGGTGTTCTCTGTGAATGATGATCGTTATGGGCACGCACTAATTAAGGTCCCAACGCCTTGATGGGTAAATACTTCTAATAACACCGCATGGGGAACACGACCGTCGATGATATGGGCACTGGCAACGCCTGACTTTACCGCATCAAGCGCACAGGTAATTTTAGGCAGCATGCCCCCATAGACAGTGCCGTCTGCTATTAATTGATCCACTTCTTGTGTTGTTAAGCCGGTTAGCACTTGATCTTGTTTGTTTTTCAATCCCTCGACATTGGTTAGTAACATAAGCTTTTCTGCTTGCAGTACTTCAGCAATTTTACCTGCCACCAAGTCGGCATTTATATTATAAGAAGCACCATTATCGCCCACACCAATAGGGGCAATTACAGGGATAAAGTCACTCTGCACCAGCATATCAATGACTTCTTTTTTTACCGTAAGCACTTCACCCACATGGCCAATGTCAATAATTTCTGGTGCGTTCATTTGCGGTGCAATATCTTTGCGCTTTATATTTAACTTTTTGGCCCGAATAAGCTGCCCATCTTTACCGGTAATACCAATGGCTTTGCCTCCATTACTATTAATAAGGTTGACTATTTGCTTGTTAACCGAGCCGCCAAGAACCATTTCAACTACATCCAT
>JBCBZU010000355.1:0-2984 GCA_039815165.1 Pseudomonadota bacterium | reverse complement strand
CTCGACGCCGTCAGTTGGGTTGAGTCAAAATTACCAGAGGCTGTTGAATGAAACACAAAATTTCTAAGCTAGCGCGCGGCTTAAGCCCACTGCTGTTTATTGGCAGCACCCTGTTTTATTATGACCATAGCAGATCCCTGCTCGACTATATGGATTATTTACCTGTTTACCGTGTCGAACGGCTATGGGAAAAGGATAGCGAGTCGACATTTTGGTTTGGTCAAGAGCATGCTGTGAAAACCCAGCAATAGATTGCTATGATTCACGGTATTTTCACTGCATTTACTCTCAGTTTAATTTTATTTTGATGACATCAATACTACCAATCACAGAAACTTACGCCCACCCCAGTGCGTGGGATACCAGTACAATACAGTCTAAAGATGATATTGCCGTTGAGCTTAACAAGCAGCAGATACAGGTGTTGCTTGCTGTGGCAGAACGTGCGCGTCGCATGGACCTCAAGCTTGAGTCAATCACCCGAGAAGACTTTCCACTGGATGAAATACTTCAAGATCTACAGCATTGGTTATGGGAAGTTCAAGAAGGGCGCAGCATTATTTTGTTGCGTGGCCTGCCCATGGAACAATTATCCTACGAAGATTGTGCCTTGATCTATTGGGTCATAGGGTCGCATTTTGGCAGTGCTCAACCGCAAAGCATCGCAAAGGATTTATTGGGATATGTGCAAAACCAAAGTGACACCAACAGGCAGGCACGCGGCTATCAAAATAGAGCTGAGCTTTCAATGCACACTGACGCAACAGATATTTTAGGTATGATGTGTCTTGTGCCTGCGAAAATCGGCGGCCTAAGTGGTTATGCCAGTGGTCCCGCTATCTATAACTACCTGCTGGAAAATGACCCCGAAGTATTGGAAATACTGTGCGAGGGTTTCTACTACCCTCGATTTGGGCCGCGAAAGCCCAACGATCCGCTAGTGACAGACGACAAGTATCCAATTTTTAGCCTTTGTGAGGGCTACTTAAGTGTGAGCTACCTGCGAGCACATATCGATATGGCATTCGGTGGCCTGGGCCGCCCAAAGACTGAATCCGAAGAGCATGCGCTTACAACCTTTGAAACGCTTGCGAAGAGCCCCGCGTTTTGTTTGCGCTTTAATATGAATCCAGGTGAAATTCTATTTATGAATAACTATGTATTATTTCACGATCGTACAGAATTTGAGGATGATGAAGATCCAGAAAAACACAGGCTGATGTTGCGGCTTTGGTTGAAATCCTTTAAGCGCAGGCCCTTGAGTCATTTAGCCTCACCCTATATTCCAAATTGATTTTTTAACGCGAGCACTGCTGAGGCAGCATCAACATAATACCGGGTTAATTATACCCGTTAGTGAAAATACTTAGCTTATCAACTCCTTTACTGCCTGAATCCTTACCTTGCCGCGCTTAGTGACGGGGATACTATTGACGAAAACTATTTTGCGCGGAATTTTATAAGGGGAGAGTTTTTCACGCAGGAAGCGCACAACCACCGGTGTAGTGAGGTCTGGCTCGCGAGCAACGATGCAGCATGCCACCAGCTCTCCCCATTCACCGTGGGCTTGCCCAAAGGTGTATGCGTCAGCAATATCGGGGTGACTTAACAGTGCGTTAGTCACCTCGTTCGGAAATATCGTATGGCCACCGCTAATGATACGCTCGACACTTCGCCCAACATAAACGAGAGCGCCGTCTCGCTCGTAAGCCAGGTCGCCAGTGTTTACCCAACCATCCTCCTGTATTACCTGCTGGGTTAATTCGGGAGACTTTAGGTATTCGCTCATACTGGTTTCTCCGCGCATCCACAGCTCCCCGGTGTCACCGCTTGGAACGGTTTGCCCTTTATTGTCGATAATTTTACATTCGGTATCAAACAATTGCCCAATGGTGCCAATGCGATTTTTTGATGCTGCTGTTGCAGTGAAGGTAACGTTATTTATTTCGCTTGAGCCAAAGGTATTGATCACGACTTTGTTGGTAAATGCTTCAACCTGCATCCAAAGGTCATCGGCTATTGGGGCCGCAGTAGTAATAAAAAACTTGAAATCAGCAATGCTAAAGGCCGCTTTAAATGCGGCCCGATGGCGAAACAGGCAAGACAGTACATTGGGCACAAAAATAAAGTGGCTCACCGGTTTTTTGATCAATAATTTAAGCAGTGCTTCGCCCATACTAAAGCTAAAGTTTTCATACGGGCGATACAGGGTTCCGCCGTGAAGTAGCGCCAGTAAGATACCGTTGACTATCCCCCCTATCTGATAGAAACGAAATAAATTGAGTATTCGGCTCTTCTGGCCAAACGCAATCCCGCCGCCCATATTAAAACTCTGCTTTAAAATAGCCCTATATGAGAGCACAACACCCTTGGGCTTGCCGGTTGTTCCAGAGGTAAAAACCACCATCATTGGGTCTTCCCACAAGCGGGAGGGTGCAGCGTAAGGTTTAAGTTTTTTTGCCTCGCTGGATATTTTATCGAACAGAGGCATAGCAATGGTCAATATCGTTTTGTGTTGATATTGCCTCTCAGTTAAAAAGCGCCAGTTAACTTCCCAGTTTGGAATCAATAGCAAATGATTTGGATCGAAGAGTTCGACAATGTTTTTCGTCTCTTGCTCAGGAGCGCTGGAATCAAGTAGTGTAATTGTGACACCCATCCACATCGCGGCAACAAAAATTACGACTGTGTGGAAATCACTCTCAAGGGCAAGCACCACCCGATCTCCGGATCTTATGCCTTGCCGTTGAAGAAATGCACAGACCC
Source organism: Pseudomonadota bacterium (assembly GCA_039815165.1). Lineage (GTDB taxonomy): Bacteria > Pseudomonadota > Gammaproteobacteria > Pseudomonadales > Cellvibrionaceae > CANLBN01. The sequence continues at coordinate 218 of JBCBZU010000355.1, read as the reverse complement.
CATCAGCCAGGCGGAACAGCTCTGCATAGGATAGCTGACAATCTTCGCTTTCAAAAAATGGATCTTCGCCGTTAGCGTTATTCCGCAATTGATGGAAGAAGTCATAGGTGCACTTAGTATCCAAGTCGTGTAATTTCATATTATTAATGCGCTCCGTTGAGTGATAGACAATGTTGTCGTTAATTATTATTACACAGCGGCATGTTTAAAAAACTTAG
>JBCBZU010000472.1:0-1997 GCA_039815165.1 Pseudomonadota bacterium | reverse complement strand
GCTGTTATCAACAACAATTTTAGGAACAACGCCTACGCCGAACCCCAAGCTTACCATGCTGACAATGGCCTCATTGCCGGCGACTTGCGCATAGATCACGGGCTTAATATTTTGTTGTTTAAACCACTCATTGAGCCGCTTGCGAATAAGTCCTGTCTCCGACATAATCATCGGGGTACTGGCCCAATCAACTTTTTGTGCTTGGTCTATAGCGCAAATAGCGATTAACGGCGATGAGGTAATGGGTTTAAAATCCAGAGTTGCCGGCAAGCGCCTGGGGCAGGCTGAAATGCCGATATCCTCTTCGCTCTCTTGAATGCGTTTTGTGGCATGTTCTGGATCACCTGTGTGTAAGCGTATGCCAATTTTAGGGTGAGCACATCGAAAGTCACTCAATACCGAGTATAAAAAACTGTAGCTTGCCGTAACTGAGCAATAAATACTAATATCTCCCTGGAGATCCTCCGTTTCTTCCATCAATGAATGGCGGAAGAGCTGCCATTGTTTAAGGGATTCTTTAGCGTATTCCTGAAATAAACCACCTGCACGAGTGAGCGATACTGAACGGTTATCCCTGACAAATAATACAGTATCCAGTTGGCTTTCAAGCTGCTGTATAGTGCGCGTTAAAGCAGACGGGCTGATATGCATGGCTTGGCTGGTGCGGCCAAAGTGAAGGCTTTCACTCAGGTGTAGAAAAAGTTGTAATGTTCGTGTATCCATCGATAGCGGCCAAGAGGCTGGAATATAGCGTGGATAATACTCTTTTTATTGCCCGCTCGGTATGGCTGACTCTAAAAATTGAGTCCTACCTGCGCCTGGAGCTTCTCTGAAGCTCAAGCCTTGTGTGAGAATATAGTCAAAAAGTGACAGCCCACAGTGTCAACACGGTGACAATAAACTTTGCGGTTAACAGTTGACTGCTAGCGATCCACTTGTCCATTATTAACCCCTGTTTACAAACGGACACCCGCTAAGGCAAAGCCTAATCTGTAGTGGTGTTGGCAAATCCATTTATCCATTGGTTACGGTGTATAGAAAAAGTGAATATATCTCCCCGTTGGGCTTACTGGGCCGTTCTGCTGGCCGTCTTTGGTCACGCAAGTTCTGAGTTTTTTGCGGTACTCACGGCTCTTCCGGGCGCAGTCGTATCGGTATGGCGTTTTATTTTGGGAGGTATAGGGCTCATTATACTTGCTTTGCTATTTTCTGAATCCCGAAATTTACTCGAGCCATTTAAGCGCAGCGCTTTTCAATTGCTGCGGCTATCACTGATTGGCGTCACCGGGGCCTACCTGGCCTTTCATATGGCCTTGGATTATGCCTCCGTTATCCAGGTGGCAACCCTGGTGACAACGATTCCTATTTTTGTTGGTATTGCCAACTTAGTGATTAATAAACAGCCCTTTACCAAGGTCAAACGATTAACGGGTGTATGCGCGGTTACGGCCATTGCCCTGCTAATTACTGAGGGCGCACTGGGCAGCTTGCTAAAGGGTGATCGTTCCATCCTGGGCATTTTGCTGGCCCTCTGTTGTGCAGCCTTGATCGGCTATTATGCGATTGCAATCAAACCCCTTATTGCAGAATATGGGGGTCTGCGAATTACGGCATTATCGACAATGATTGGTGGTATCGGTTTATACCTTTGCGTGACCGTTCTATTGGGTATACCCCTAGATACGGGCGCTGTCTTTTACGATGACACGATTGTTTGGGTGGCGCTGCTAATATTGGCTTTTTGGAATACCACCGTGACTCAATATTTATGGATAGGCGGGTTGGCCGCTGCTCCTGATATTACTAAGGCCAGTTACTTATTCTTTTTAAAGCCAGTGATTGCAGCATTGTTAGCGGTCATCTTTCTGGGAGAACACCTTACCCCAGCACGCTCATTGCGCGCACCTTCGGGGAGTGGGACGCGTTTCTGGATGCGTTGGATGGGGCTTCAGAACTTGCTGGAGTGGCCTGGGACGGGCTTTTGTCCATCGACGGTG
>JBCBZU010000475.1:0-1963 GCA_039815165.1 Pseudomonadota bacterium | reverse complement strand
AGTAGTGTTCATAAATGACCACCAGAATCCTGGATAGAGTGCAATTTGCGTAAATAAGCTCTCCATTTTCCAGCAGCAAGTAACCATAGTCGGCACGTACCAGTTCAAGGTCAATATAGATATCGTCAGTCTGATTGACTTGATCGGCTGCATCTGCGGGTGATGAGTCCTCACATAGGGGGTTTAAATAGTGGCAGGCAATAGGACAGCGGCTGCGCACTTGAATACGCTGTTCACCCCATAAAAATGCCCGTGTCTGGTATTCATCGCTTAATAAGCTAGTGGCTTTTTGCTGGCGGGAGCCGGCGCTAAATAATCCTGCCTGCGCCCAATCTGCCAACACGTCCCACACTTGTCTGTGAAGCTGTTTTATAAAGGCTTCACGGTCAAGCCCAGGCGTTTGCGGAAGGGTCTCGGCCAGTTGTTGAACAATTGCCTCTGGGCTATGGCCTTCCGCATTGTGTAGCCAGATCCAGCTAGCCAGTTCATTGGGCACAAGCAGGTGCTTGCCACTGCCGGGGATCAGTGCCAAAGAGTCAGAAAAAGTAATGCCCTCATGCACAGCACGCCGCGGGAGCAAGTCTATTTGACAGTCAATACCATTTGGCAGGGTGGCCAGATCGTGAAAGCGCGGTATGGGAAAACAGTGTAGATAGTGCCCGGCACTAGCAGCGGGGAATAAACAGTCAAATGCCCCGCTGTGTGATAGCTCCCATTCTTGCCTTGCTTTAGCCGATAACTGTCCGAGCCCTTCACGGTGATTCAGTCCAAGGATATTGACCAGGTCATGTACCAGCTGGCGTTTAATGGTGACTTCGCTATCGCCACCTTCATCATTGCTTGCATAGGTGGACAGGGAGGGGCTGAGGTTGCATTCCAGAATCCAGGGTTTTAGCGCCGCGTCGATGGTGCAATCCAGGCCAATTAACTCATAACACCCTTGGGCGACTTCGGTGAGTTTATTGGTCTGTTCACGCATTGTTTCTCGTGCAGCAATCACCGTCAGCGTGATTAAGTCTTTAAGCTGCGCAAACAGTGCTGCATCATCAGCGCCTTGTGCTTGTAACCATTCACGGTAATGGGCAAAAGAGAAGAAGGTAACCAGGGTTTCGGCCTCGGTGTTTTCTTCGTTAATATCGGGGTTGGTTAGATGCCGGTACGGATTGTCCAAGTCAGTGGTGGAATAGCGCTCAGAGGCCAATTTACAAAAACCTTCCCGGTACAAATAAAAGCGCAGTGGCTCTACGGACGTGATTAATACATAGCAGCGCAATACGTATTTGTGGCCCTCGTATAAATGCGGTTTATCCAGATAGCGCTGGATAATCCACTGGTCATCCACGGGCACACAGCCGGGCTCCTTGACCACGGCAATACCGCGACCTCGGGATGAATTCCTTGGCTTTTGTATCCACATCGCTTCGGGTTCATCCATTGCCGTCTGTTGGTAGGCAAAATATTCATCGGGCATGGAGAAGGTCTCGGGGAAAAAGTCATAGCGTTTGGCTGCTTCGGTCTCTTTGAGCAAGTTGCGCGCATTGACCAGGGTATTATAAAGATGACTTTTGATGGTGAGGGCGTCATTGCCGGGGATGTGGTTAATGGTTTGGCTGGGGCTAAGGCTCTTGTACACATCACTATCGGGCATCCCCGTATACCAGCAGGTATCCCATTGCTCGCCACTGCCAGCAGACCATAGCTGGTCATCGAGGGCCTCGATGAAAAAGGTATCCTGGTCGGAGGGATCACCCTCACCCAGCCAATAGTATTTTTTACTCACGTCGGTACTCCATAACGGTGCTTGTGGGTTTGATCTAGCTTGTGGCTCTGGTCTAATAGCCTACCGCTTTCTGGTCAACATACTGCGAGACCTTTGCGCCAAAGCCATTTTGCTCTTATGCGGCGTTAAAAATGTACTCAATCGGTTATTTATTACCTATAAACTCCCTCTTTCCGTGCATTT
>JBCBZU010000074.1:0-7586 GCA_039815165.1 Pseudomonadota bacterium | reverse complement strand
TCGAGCGCGATATGGCGATCGGTGACGCCGGAGATGGAATCGCCGTCTGAAATGAAGCCGCCCGCGAGGTGGATTTTGCCCTGATGCAGGGTTGGATAGATCTCCTGAACGGCCATCGGAAGCAAAGCAAACACAGGGCTGATCATGCCCACGGTTGAGACACTTAAGGCGGATAATCGCTGTAACAAAAAGTAATACAGAAAAAAACCCAGTAATGAGCCAATAACGCCCAGATAAATTATCGAAAACCCCGCGCGCGCACTGATATCTAAAGGCAGGCTGCCGTCGAATAACCACCAGCACAGCGCTAACGGCGGTATTGAAAAACACAGCCCCCCCACAGTGGTCTGCAGCGGTGAAATATTGCTGTGGTTTTTTTGCAGCCAGGTACTGCTGATTGCGAATAAAACAATGGCAAGTAACATAATAAGAATGCCGCGGGCGCTCTCAGGGCCAACTGCGGTCAGTTGATCCATAAAAATCACAACAATGCCCACCATCGCGAGTAGCAGTGCAATAACGCGCTGGCGAGTAAAGACATTTTTGCCCAGCCAGTAATACGACAAAATACCCATTAAAAAAGGAACTCCGCTAAAAATCAGGGAAATAAGCCCAGAGGGAATCCATAAAGAGGCCCAATACACCAACAAAAAGTTAGGCGCAATGCCCAATGCCGCAATGGCATAGTAGCGCCATACGCCCGGTTTGAAAAACAGCGACTGGCGTTTAAGACTCAATATCCCTAGCGCCAGCAGTGCAGAGATAACAATACGCCAGAAAATTCCCCCTGCAAAGGACAGATCTTGGGCGCTCCATTTGATCGCGATTGGGGTTGTCGACCAAATAGCAATTAATATGAGGTAGGCCAGTAGGTTGGTCATGGTAATGCCTTATCTAACGCTTGTATAAAGGGCCTCTCTAAACATTGTCTTTTTCCGCAATCTCAGACAAGCGCCGTACTCGAATCCTTATGTACGTCGGCGTACACTGCGGTTCTCCGTGCGGTGCTTGCTTGATCTCACGAAAAAAATCCTAATGTTTAGAGCTGCCCTAAAGTGAAAATGTAAAAAAGTGATGCTCCAAAAACGACAAAAGCCGCAGTGTTGCTGCGGCTTTTGTCGTTTTAATGATTATGTATTTTATCAAGTCATATCATATTATCGCCGCTTACGCTGATCAGCACCCATGCACCTGCCAGGTATGCCGATAGGGGCTTCACTGCCATGTTCACACGGCGCACAGCGGCACCCGCGATATTGACAAGGCGGTCAATCGCGACAGCAAGGGCAAGTGTGATGGCTTGTGTTAACATGCTTATCTCTCAAAAATAGTCGCCCTAGTGTCGGCGATTGTTGGGGGAGGGTCAATCTTTTTTTAGGTTATTTTATCGCTTTATATGAAAATCTATTTAGTGGGCGGCGCTGTTCGTGATGAGCTTCTGCACTTTCCTTTTCGGGAAAGGGATTGGCTGGTGGTGGGCAGCACACCTGAGGCCATGATCGAACAGGGTTTTCGCCCGGTGGGCAAGGACTTCCCGGTATTTTTGCACCCGCAAACCGGCGAGGAGTATGCCCTTGCCCGCACCGAAAGAAAAACCGCGCCGGGCTATGGCGGTTTTCAATTCTCGACTGATCCCTCCGTTACCTTAGAAGATGATTTACTGCGCCGTGATCTCACCATTAACGCTATCGCAAAAAACCCATCGGGAGAGATTGTCGACCCTTATGGCGGCGAGCAAGATCTCAATAATAAACAACTGCGCCATGTATCCCAGGCTTTTGCGGAAGATCCGGTGCGCATTTTACGGATTGCCCGCTTTCTTGCGCGCTACCAGCATCTCGGCTTTAGCATTGCGGGGGAAACCTTGGCGCTGATGCAAAAAATGGTTGCGGCAGGGGAGACTCAACACCTGGTTGCTGAGCGCGTGTGGCAAGAGTGCTGTAAGGCATTGGCAGAGGCTACGCCCAGGGCTTTTTTCGAAAGTCTTGACCACTGTGGCGCCCTCAAGGATATTTTTCCGGAATGCCTTAAGCGTTTACCCCAGTGTCTATTGGCTCTCGATAGAGTCGCAAGCGCTAGTGACTCCCCGATACTGCGCTTTGCCGGGTTGTGCCACCCGCTACCCGAAGCTGATTGCGCATTACTGTGCTCACGGTTGCGGGTACCCAAACAATACGCAGAACTCAGCCAACTCATCCATAAAATAGCCGGGCACGTAGTAAACAACAACGCACTTGATGCCTCAGCGATTGCCTTAATTTTTCAGCAAGGCGACGCTTTACGCAAAGCCAAGCGCTTTACCATGGCTCTGGAAGCCATCAGCCTGCTTTATGATACACCCTTGTGCAAGGCATTTTGGGAAGCCGCCCTAGGGGCTTATCAAAATGTGGACCCCAAGCGCTTAATGGCTGAAGGTTATCGACAAGCGGCACTGGGCCAGGCCATTCACAAGCAGCGCATCCAACAACTCGACAACTTTTTAAACCAACAATGAATAGCGAAAATCCTGTTGCACTAATCACCGGGGGCGGCCGCCGTATTGGCGCCGAGATCGCCCGACAACTTCACGCGCATGCTTACAATATTATTATCCACTACCGGCAATCACAATCAGAGGCTGCTGATTTAGCCGGGCAACTCAATCAGCAACGCGCCGCATCAGCGACTACCATTGGCGCAGATTTAACCACTAATGCGGCCATTAAACAGTTGGCTGAATCGGCTGAGAAGTATTGGCAACGGCTGGATGTACTGGTCAATAATGCATCCAGTTATTATCCCACGACCTTTGGCGAAGTCGATGAACAACAATGGGAGGATCTGATCGCCACCAATACCAAGGCGCCTTTCTTTTTATCCCAATGCCTGGCGCCGGCTCTCAGGCAGTCCCGAGGCTGTATTGTCAATATTGTTGATATTCATGCAGAAAAACCCCTGCCCGAATACACGCCCTACAGTATTGCAAAAGCAGGCAGCGCCATGCTGACCAAGGCTCTCGCCCGCGAGCTTGCGCCAGAGATAAGAGTTAATGGGGTGGCTCCTGGCGTTATTATTTGGCCCGAAAATGCCGCTGAGCACAGCCGTGAAGAGAAGCTGCGCATTTTGTCCCAAGTGCCCCTTGGACGAGAGGGCTCAGCCGAGGACATTGCCCGCACAGTGTGTTTTTTTGTAAGACAAGCGCCTTATATTACCGGGCAAATTTTAGCGGTTGATGGTGGGCGGAATCTTTTTCTGTAAACTGTTGGTCTGAAAAATGGAGACCCTTATTCCGTCTCATCCAAAATACTGAAGGAAACAAAGGTGGTGGCTAGTGACAGTACAATCAATACGTGCAGCACCGGAAACATTAAACCTATCAGGCCTGCACCGATCCAATAGTTTTTGACCAAACTCTGCTTACGCTTATAGCGCTTGGTGAAACGTCGGTAGTGGCTATGCTCTTCGTCAACCATTAGTAATCCAGACGGCATGGTCTGACCACTTAAGGCATCGCACAACAATCGTAGATAAAATGCTAGTAATGCTCGAATCACATCACTCTCCTCAACAGGCTTACTTTGAGTATAGAAGTGATTCTTTGCCAGTTTATGCGAGCGGCGCTTTTTCTCTAGAACAAAAAAGTATATAAATTGCTTGTTATTAATCCTTAATTATGTTCAAGAGGGTATTGAATGGGCTTATCTTAGGTAATCCAAGCTAAACCATAGGCGCAGATACTGCCGTGGAAATTAGCTGATTTCGCCAAATAAAATCCACGGGTCGCAAATCGGTCTCACCAGAATAATGCATCCATAAATGGCGGTAGCTCTGCTTCAACTGCGGGTGCTCGGACTCTGGCATTAACTCCGATAGCGGTTTTAATACGTAGTCACAGTGTTCGATATCGGGGTGGGGCAAGGTGACTTCTGCTGTCTGGCCGATATAGTTGTCGTAAAGCAGCAAGTCCAAATCCAAGCTGACTTCCGGCACATTGCGCTGTCGATAAGCAGCTTGCTCTATGGCTTTTAATTGGTATTTGAGTGCGGCAATGCTGCTCGCTGACTCAAAACAAACGACCAAATTGTAGTAGTCTGTTAGTGGGCCGTTGTTTTCATCTGCGTTGCGGGCCGCACTTTGATAAATACAGGAGATCGCTAGTTCGCCAAAGGCATCACTAAGGGCATCCAAAGCCCTCTCAATATTCTGCTCGCGGTTGATATTGCTACCGATTGCCACTGCTATATGCACCATTGCTTTTCTCTAAATATTTCACGTGTCTATAAAGCGGCTGTCCATAAACGGCTATAGCTTAGCGTTAATACACTATAAAAACAGGTTTTTGCCACGAATGGCTAACTGTCAGTTTGCTCAGCCAGACCCCCGGTTTCGGCACCGGCACGCTCGATTTCAACACCCACAGTGCTTGCCTCGGTGACCGCATCGGTTTTGCGCACATAGACTCTTACCCAGGATACCGCAAAGTCGCCCAAAATCATGGCGGCAATACGCTCGACAAATGTTTCTAATAATTTGAACTGGCCGTCGTCGGCAAGGGCCGCAACACGCTCACAGACCTCTGCATAATTGACCACATAGTGAAAGTCGTCACTGGCTGCCGCCTGGCTAATATCGACGGCCATTTCCAAATCCACCAAGAGGTTTTGACGAACAGCGCGTTCCCAAGGGAAAAGACCGATAATGGTTTCCAGCTTTAATTTTTTAATAATGATTTTATCCAAGGTTTTTCCTATTTTTACTACTCGATAATTGATCCTGGATTCCACCGCAGACAGCGAGGGCAAAAGATCATCCCGGCAGAGGTCGTAACTGATCCAGAGGCCAGCGAGGAGTGACTTTGACCGCCAGCTCTGCGGTTTCGCCTGCCAACAGGCGTTGACAACCGGCATAAGCGATCATGGCGCCATTATCGGTACAAAATTCATGGCGCGCATAAAATACAGTGACGCCAATTTTGGCGAGTGACTGCTCCAGGCTTTCGCGCAAACGGGTATTGGCCGATACTCCGCCGGCAATCACAAGGGTTTTCATGCCTTCTTGCTGTAGTGCGCGGCGACATTTAATCACCAAGGTATCAACAAGCGCTTCTTGGAAAGCATGGGCAATATCCGCACAGGTTTGCTCGTCGGGTAAGCCCTGGTGAGTACCCGCAATCTGCGCATGCTTAGCCACAGTATTAAGAGTAAAGGTTTTTAAGCCACTAAAACTAAAATCCAAACCGGGTCTATCCACCATGGGGCGGGGAAAGCGAAAGCGACCCGGCCTACCCTTGTCTGCATAGCGGGCAATATGCGGGCCACCGGGATAATCCAGGTCCAGCATTTTTGCGGCTTTATCAAAGGCCTCTCCCGCGGCATCATCCAATGATTCACCCAACAAAGAATACTTACCAATAGCGTCCACTTTCACCAGTTGGGTATGACCACCAGAGACTAACAGTGCAACGAAGGGAAAGGCCGGCGGGTTGGCCTCCAGCATTGGGGCCAGTAGATGGCCTTCCATATGATGTACGGCAATGGCGGGAATCCCCAAACTCATGGCCAAGGCACGCCCTGTACACGCCCCCACCATCAAGGCGCCAACCAAACCAGGGCCATTGGTAAAGGCAATGCCGCCTAAATCGGCTTTGCCTAACTGACAATCGGCCAACAGGCTGTCAATGAGGGGAAGTAACTTGCGGACATGGTCACGGGAGGCCAGTTCCGGCACTACGCCGCCATACTCACCATGGAGATCAACCTGGCTATAGAGCTGATGACCCAGTAAACCCTGCTCACTGTCGTAAACGGCAACGCCAGTCTCATCACAAGAGGTTTCTATACCTAGTACGCGCATACTTTTTTAACCTGGGAAACGCAGTTGGATGCCGGTCAACAATGATTGTTCGTTGAATTTGGCTGGGCATGATATACCAGAAACGCTAATCAGGCAGCAAATAGCTCAAAAATACATCTATACTCAGTCAAAGCGCTTGTGGTCATTGGCGCTTGCGTGTAGTATCTGCACCCCTTAAAGAACCCTTCGACAGTTATTGCGCTGGTGATGGGGGAAAGTTTAACCCGATACAGACAACAGGACCATTCATGCCCTCTGTTAAGATTAAAGAAAACGAGCCCTTTGATATCGCTCTGCGCCGCTTTAAGCGCTCTTGTGAAAAAGCCGGTGTGCTTTCGGAAGTTCGCCGTCGCGAGCACTATGAAAAGCCAACAACAGTCCGCAAGCGTAAGGCTGCGGCGGCGGTTAAGCGCCATGCCAAAAAGGTATCTCGCGAATCCCGTAAATTTAACCGCTTATACTAGTCACCTCTCTAGTCGCCCCTCTAATCGCCACCGCCTGCGGCTAGCTAAAACGCCATTAATAGCGATAATTGATATGAGCTCTGAACTCAAAAGCACCATTCATAGTGAAATGAAGTCGGCCATGAAGGCTAAGAACAAGCCTCGGCTGGGCGTTATCCGCCTTATTCAATCCGAGTTCAAGCGTATTGAAGTGGATGAGCGCATCGAGTTGGATGATGCGCGGGTGTTGGCAATACTCGATAAAATGGTTAAGCAACGCCGCGATTCTGCCAAACAGTATAAAGATGCGGGCCGCCCTGAGCTCGCGGATCAAGAAAACTTTGAAATCGAGGTTATCAGCGAATTCCTGCCGCAGCCTCTAAGCGATGAAGAAATCGCCAGCCTTATCGATGAAGCCATTGCCTCCACTGGCGCAAGCGGCATGCAGGGTATGGGACAGGTTATGGGGCTGCTTAAGCCCAAACTACAAGGTCGTGCCGACATGGGCAAAGTGAGCGGGCTTGTAAAGGCAAAGTTAGTCGGCTAACCCGCCCTCCTCAAGCGGGTTGTTTTGCAGGTTTATCCACCTGCTTATCCCCAAGTGACCTGTGTTTTAATCCTTTCGATTCCAAGCCCTTGCAAAGACACAAGTCATTCCCGACTGTTTTTAAACGAACGCCGATTCAAACCATAGAACAAACACTGAGCGGCCACGCTACCCGTAAAGATATTGAGCAGGATAATTAGCACTTGCATATAGCCTTCAATATGCGTTGGCGTTAATGGGAACCATCCCCATAACACCCAAATCTCTGCCATTTGCTGTCGATTGAGCACCATATCCAAAGACGCTATTGCACCCACTAAAATCAGACTGGCACTGAGCAGAATATAGTCATAACGCTTTTCGCTAAAGTTAATGGCCGTTAGTTGTAATGCAATGATAAATCCGTAGGCAAAAAAAGCCGTACCAGGGAACCACTCATATAATCTAAAGTGGCTAACCGTTGGCAAGAGGATAAAATAAACCAACCAGCTACCGAGAAAAAAATACCAATAGGATCGAATATTTAGCTTTTTTATCATTCTGTAAGCCTTTAAATGTAATCGATAAATCCTTAATTACGAGCATCAAGCGAAGGAGTTTCGCTTTACAAACTGTCTCTGCGCTACTGAATGTCTATACGATCAACTTTTTGGAAGCCTCGGGGCAATTTATGTCCTCGACGTCCACGCTCTCCATAATAATGGTCCAGATCCGCCAGTTTAAAATGCGTATATCGCTTACCACAAAAGACCTTTAGCGTTTGT
>JBCBZU010000108.1:0-6608 GCA_039815165.1 Pseudomonadota bacterium | reverse complement strand
CCCAAATACTGCCATCTATGAAGGCGGGGAAGAGTGGACTTGGGCCGGAGGTACTGGCCTTGAAGCCTTTGCACGGAAGATGATTTTGCTTTTAGGCAAGGCAAAAATGGAGTTTATAGGTAACAAATGACCGATTGAGTACATTTTTAACACCGCATAAGAGCAAAATGGCTTTCGTGCAAAGGTCTCATTGAATATTTCCACTCATAAACTGCTGCATACTACTGAAAGATTGGAAAAGAATCTGCCTTTAAAACACGCTGTGGATATTTCCCTATAGGCTTGGCATCGGCTTGTGCCTGCAAAGGTTTATAAAGGCAGACTATTCTTTTTTCATGTCTCTTACAAGATCGCAGTAAAAGAGTAGGTTTGCGCCAGTGCAATTACCGCTTTATAAGCGCTCACACAAGCCATTTGCCGATGAGATCCGCATTGGTTTATTCTGAAAAATGAGGGCTTAAGCTGACTATCTCTTTGTCCTTTTTGTCCGCTTTTGACTATGGCTTTATAGCCTTTCACTCCGACTGAAACGCTCAGAATCGAAGTGAAAAGAATCGAAGTGAAAAGAATCGAAGCAAAAAGAATCGAAGCAAAAAACCTGTATGCACAAATCGGCTATCTTGCCGATTTGTGCTTGGTATCTTGGCATGGACCGACAATGACCCATGGACAAGCCAGGCGATTGATTTGCCTGTGGGAATAGATTACTTGTTGGCGAACTCTGGATACGCTTCCATACCACATTCAGAGAGATCAACGCCGTCAAATTCTTGCTCTTCTGTGACACGAACACCAATGATTGCCTTGATAATTAACCACGTAATCAAGCTAAGGACAAATACCCAAATGAAGATGGTTAATAGACCAATGATTTGCCCACTAAAGCTGGCATCACCAAAAATAGCTACCGCAAGTACACCAAAGATACCCACGGTACCGTGAACGGAGATAGCTCCCACGGGGTCATCGATTCGCAACTTATCAAGAGCCAGAATGCTGAATACTACGATCAAACCACCAAGGGCACCAATAATGGTTGACATAAGGGCAGTTTGTGAGGCCGGGTCAGCAGTAATAGACACTAAACCAGCAAGTGCACCGTTGAGGGCCATAGTTAAATCAGCTTTACCAAAAATGATACGGGCAACGATAAGTGCCGCAATCAAACCACCAGAAGCCGCCGCATTAGTATTCATAAATACATTGGCCACTTCGTTAGCAACCGCAATGCCGCCAAGCTTAAGAGTGGAACCACCATTAAAACCAAACCAGCCCATCCAAAGAATAAAGGCGCCCAGAGTCGCCAGGGGTAGATTGGCACCGGGAATTGCGTTGATTTCACCATCCGAGCCGTATTTTCCTTTACGAGCACCAAGAACGATAACGCCCGCTAGAGCAGCAGTAGCACCGGCCATGTGAACAATGCCAGAACCCGCATAGTCACTATAGTCTAGCTCGAACATACCAAACACCGAGTTACCGCCCCATGTCCAACCACCTTGCATTGGATAAATTAAACCGGTCATAACCACGGCAAACAGTAGAAATGCCCAAAGCTTCATGCGTTCAGCGACCGCACCAGAAACAATCGACATGGCCGTGGCCACAAAAACAACCTGGAAGAAGAAGTCAGAGGCACCAGAGTAAACAGAATCGCCATCGAAACCATTCTCGGCGGATGCCGCCAGCGCAGCTTCTACATCGATACCGCCAGTGGTTTCAACCCCAGACAGGAATAGACCGCCACCATACATTAAGTCGTAGCCGCAGATCATGTACATAGTACAGGCGATCGCAAATAGGGCGACGTTTTTAGTGAGGATCTCAGTTGTGTTTTTTGCACGAACGAGACCTGATTCAAGCATGGCGAACCCAGCCGCCATCCACATTACCAGTGCGCCACAAATCAAAAAGTAGAATGTGTCCATGGCGTACTGCAACTCGAATATTTGATTTTCCATTGTTGCTCTCCAGATGATTAATTGTTTTCGTTAGTTAAAAAATTAAGGTTGATTTAATCACAGTGCATCTTCGCCGGATTCCCCTGTGCGGATACGAACCACTTGCTGAAGATCCGAGACAAAGATTTTCCCGTCCCCAATTTTGCCGCTGTGAGCTGCTTTGCTGACTGCTTCCAAAACGCTGTCTACCTGGTCATCACTGACGGCAACTTCCAGTTTTGTTTTCGGCAAAAAATCGACAACGTATTCTGCACCGCGGTATAGTTCGGTATGCCCCTTTTGGCGACCAAAGCCTTTGACTTCAGTAACCGTAATACCTTGTACACCAATCTCTGATAGCGCTTCACGTACAGTATCAAGCTTAAAAGGCTTGATAATCGCAGTTACTAGCTTCATAAGTTTTCTCCCAGTATTGAACATTCCTTACCTATTTTATTTTTATCGAGAATCACAGCCAAAGCCCTGAATCTCTCTTTATCGTGCTCCTTGAAGAATATCGCTCAAAACAAATCCGCAGTTGTGAACGAATCTGCGGTCTAATGCAGGGCTTATGCCAGATATTAAATTTTTATTAAAAACAGTGGCTTACAGGGCTTATGGTGCTATTTCTCCAATCAATAGATATGCTTTTCGCACTGTAACTACCCATTTCTTCAGCACGCAGCACCAAGTTTGGGCTTTATTTTGGTGCACACAATCAAAATCTTAAAAAACCCTGAAAATTCAGCGATTTTCTTGCGATTGAGAAAGAAATGACTGGGCAGAATAAATCCCATAGTGTCCGAATTGTGAATGCACAAGAACAGATGCGCACCATAACAGGTCAACTTTGACGGCTATTTGTTAGTCGCTTGCTCAAGTGTTGAAATTCTCTCTTCTAAATCATGGATATGCGCTTGAGCGCGCGCTAATACTCGGGCCTGAGCATCAAACTCTTCGCGAGAAACCAAATCCAGTTTCTGTATGAAAGACGATAGCCAGACCTTAAGCTGAGACTGATCCATGGCAGGTTTGTCTCCGAAACGAGACCTAAAGTCATTAATGAGTTCATCAATTAGCATGCTCGAGTGCTCAAACAAAAAAGAATGAATATCATAGAGAAATTGTGTTAAAGCACAAGTGGGTAATTTGCTATGGCTTGCCGTTTAGGTTAGAGTAGCCGCACTTAAGGGATTAATAGACCATCGTTTATCTCTTGTTTTGTCTTATCTTTTGCAGGAAGCAGGCCATGTCTCTCGCCATCATTCACACCCGTGCCCGTTTGGGTATAGATTCCCCCGCCGTTACTGTCGAAGTTCATCTTTCCAATGGCTTGCCCAGCTTATCCATAGTCGGGCTTCCGGAAACTGCGGTTAAAGAAAGTAAAGATCGTGTACGCAGCGCCATTATTAACAGCCACTTCGAGTTTCCCGCTCGTCGCATTACCATTAATCTGGCCCCGGCAGATTTACCCAAGGAAGGGAGTCGATTTGATCTGGCTATTGCCATGGGAATTCTCGCTGCATCCAAGCAGATAGCGACTGAGGAACTAAGCACATTCGAATTTATTGGTGAGTTGGCGCTATCCGGTGAACTTCGACCTTGTTACGGGGTATTGGCAGCCGCAATTGCCTGTGGTCGCGCAGGAAGGCAGCTTATTATTCCCAGTGACAGTGCCGAGGAGGCCTCTCTCTGTGAGTCAACGCAGATTTTTCATGGCAAACATTTACTGGAAATTTGTCAGCATCTTGATACCAGCCAGCATCCTTCATATTCTCTACAAGCGCTTAGCTTTACAGAACCTCACTGCGAGCATCAATTTCCTGATTTTAACGAAGTGAGGGGACAACAATTTGCTAAAAGAGCACTGGAAATCGCTGCGGCTGGCCGCCACAATCTGTTGTTTTATGGGCCGCCAGGCACAGGCAAAACCATGCTGGCCAGCCGACTGCCGGGCATCATGCCACCGCTGACACAGGAACAAGCTATTGAAGTTGCCTGCATCCACTCCTTGTGTGGAAAGAATTATCAACATTGGCGTATCCCTCCCTTTAGAAGCCCCCACCATACAGCCTCTAGCGTGGCTCTAGTCGGGGGTGGCAGCCAACCAAGGCCTGGGGAGGTATCTTTATCCCATCGCGGTATTTTATTTCTGGATGAATTCCCTGAATTTCAACGCTCTGTACTGGAGGTACTGCGTGAGCCTTTGGAATCTGGGGAGATTAGTATCTCCAGAGCCAGCGCTCAGCTGACTTTCCCGGCAGATTTTCAATTGATTGCGGCTATGAACCCTTGCCCTTGTGGCTATTTAAATAACCGCCACACACAACAGAGTTGTCGCTGCACGGCCGAGCAAATCCAGCGCTATCGCCAGAAAATTTCTGGGCCGCTATTAGATCGTATTGACTTGCATATTCCGGTTGTCAGTCTAAGCAGTGAAGAATTACTCGACCAAGACAATGTGAAGACTGAGCCTTCATCGGTAATACAACAGCGTGTTATTAGCGTACGCAAACGCCAACAAACAAGACAAGGATGCAGTAATGCCGAGTTAAGTAATAAACAGTTAATTCAGGTTTGTCAACTACGGGGTGAAAGCAAACAGTTGCTCAACACTGCCATCAAACAATTAGGGCTATCAGCCCGTGCATACCACCGGGTTGTCAAAGTCGCCAGAACCATAGCTGATCTTGACAGCAAGGATAGTATTTCAAATAGACATATCGCCGAAGCACTTTCATTGCGCAGTCTCGATAGAGAAAATCATTAATTAATTTGAGTGTACTATCCGTAAATTTTGATGTTTTTTATTTTTCTTGTCTTGTTCACTCAATTTAGCATGAAGCTGCTTAAAGGAAAGTATACCCAAGGCTCCTGGGCCTTTACACTGGTCACAACCTAACTTTTCTGCCATCATCAATTGAGATTTTGTTTGCACGCCCTCAATAATGACGGTTTTATCCAAGTAATGAGAAAAGTCAATGACTGCTTTTAGCAGTAGTGCATCTTCAGAGCGTTTATGGATGCTTTGAATAAAATGTTTATCTAATTTAAGGGCTGTAATTGGCAGGCGCTGTAAGTGTAATAGTGAGGATGATTGCGCACCAAAACTATTAATGCCAAAGTCTACACCCAAGGCTTGCAGCTTCTCCATAGAGGATTCAACCAAATCCATATTTTTTGCAATAGTGAATTGATTGATATCGAACTCAATACGATCACCCGGAATTGTATGTTTATTAAGAAGATCTTCAACTAATTGAATAGTTTCGTCCTGAAAAAAATGCTCAAATTCTAAATTAAATACCAGTTTAACATCACTATGATGTATCAGTTTACCAAACTGCATAAAGCCGACATTGAGTAACCAGCGAGAGAGTTTAAACCCCATTTGCTCATCTGCAACAACGCTGGAAAAGTGTTGGAAATGCAATACGCCTTTTTTAGGGTGTTTCCAGTAAGGCGAAATTTCAATTGCGGCTATGTGCCCGTTATCAACATCAATACGTGGAGTATAAAAAACGCCGAATTGTTTAGTGGAAATGGCCTCGTAAAAGTCTCGGTGCAAGTCCCATTGCATGTTAATTTCGCTGCTGAGTTCTGTAGAAAAAAACCGATAGCTACTTACCGCTTCTTGCTTGGCTTGATACATTGCCAGATCAGCATGGCGTTGTAAGCTTTCTTTATCAATTCCCGCATCGGGGAAGATGGCAATCCCTATACTACAACCCGACATAAACTCATGGCCGCCGATGGTATAAGACTGGTTAGTTTGGTCTATAATTTTTTGGGCAAGCATCATCACTTTAGAAACATCACCCAAGTTGTGTAGAATAACGGTAAATTCATCTCCTCCAATTCGCGCTACTGTATCACTACGGCGTACGGCATTGGTTAAACGTTGGGAAAATTGCTGCAATAATTTGTCACCTACGTCATGGCCATAGGAATCATTAACGCCTTTGAAGTCATTCATATCAATATACATTAATGTAAATTGGTTGGCTTCACGCTGGGCGATATTTATGGAGTGGCGTAAACGATCGAGAAAAAGAATACGATTGGGAAGGTCGGTCAGATGATCGTAGTGTGCCAGATGGTCTAAGCGATCTTCAATCTGCTTGCGCTCAATCGCATAGCGAATGGCTCGCTCCAATAATTGGGAGTTAACCCGGCTTTTGACAAGGTAGTCTGATGCGCCTTCTCGAATTGCGTGCTCATCCACATCGGCTTCGGTCTCATCGGTCATCACAATGATTGGTATCCGATTATTCTTAGCATTGGCTTTTTTGAGAAAATCACGGCCAATGCGAGAGCCACCCCAGTGGTAATCGAGTAAAACCACATCACACTCACCGCGTTCAATAAGTTGTAACGCTTCGTTTAAGTCTTTGCTCCACACCAGTCGATAATCCTCGTTATGTGCTTCCGATAGCAAATAACCGATCAATAGATACTCCTGTCGGTCATCATCAACGAGTAAAACTTCTGTAGACTTTGCTGCTTTGACCACGTAAAACTCCTCTTATTCTGATTACAACATCCCTCTGGGTAACGGGCGCATCAAATAATATATCAATTAAAAATAAATACCTTAGTCAAAAGTAAGGCTATATTCTATGAACCTTTAATACGTTTAGGTATGGGATATAGGATGCTTTGAAAAGT
>JBCBZU010000332.1:0-3198 GCA_039815165.1 Pseudomonadota bacterium | reverse complement strand
GCAATTTTGCGAGCAGTAACCATTGATCTGGGTGGTGTCTTTACCGCTAAATTTCTCGGTTTTGTGGCAATGATCGGTGCCATCGTGGTGCTCTTCTTCCTACCCTGGTTAGACAAGAGCCCAGTAAGGTCTATTCGCTACAAGGGCTGGATGCCAAAAATAATGCTACTGCTGTTCGCGGCGACCTTTGTGGTGCTGGGCTACTTAGGCGTCAAAGCTCCAACAGATGGTCGGACGATACTGGCTCAGATTGGTACTCTATTTTACTTTGTATTTTTTATTACCATGCCAATATGGACCAACCCGGAGAGCCCTAAGGTAAAGTCTCTGCTGAATTGGGTGATCTGTATCGTGCTGGGTATTGCACTAGCATGGATCTCATTTTCCTTAATTGATAAAGACGTGCCGGTGTTTGTGCGCTTTTTTGGATTGGCCCTGGCGCTGTTAACTGCCTTAACTCCATGGCTGACATCCAAAGACTCGGTCAGCCCTGAGCCCGAGCGTTTGCAAATGCAGGGTCTACCCCGTGGCTTGGTATTGTTGGGCTTACTGTTTTTTATCTTTATGACATTGGCGCCGATCAAAGCGGTTGCAGCAGGTGGAGCTTATGCCTGTGGTTCGATTCCCTGTGATGAATTTAAAGCAGACCTAGGCAACAAAGAATCACTACAAAGTGGCGCCAAGTGGTTTGTCAATTATTGTATGGGTTGCCACTCTGCCAAGTTCTCCCGCTACGAGCGTGTCGCTGATGACTTGGGTATTCCCCACGACGTAATGATGGACAATCTCGTATTTTCTGACCAAAAAATCGGCGAATTAATGCATATCTCCATGGTGTCTGAAAAGTCAAAAGCCTGGTTTGGCGCAACCCCACCTGATTTGACCCTGGTAGCCCGTGCGCGCTCACCAGAATGGCTTTATACCTACCTGCGCAACTTTTATCAGGACGACGGTCGCCCCCTTGGTGTCAATAACCGAGTATTTGCCAACGTGGGGATGCCCCATGTCTTTCTTGAGCTTCAGGGATTATTGACGTGCAGTTCTGAGCCCGATAGTGACCAGCAATGTGGCGCGCTGGTCGAAGGTAGTATTAAGGGCAGTATGACGGCAGATGAATTTGATCAAACAATTTATGACTTAGTGAATTTTCTGGAGTATATAGGTGATCCAAGCGCTGAAAATCGTCGCTACACGGGTGTTTTTGTACTGCTATTTTTGCTGTTGTTATTGGTATTTACGGTGCTATTAAATCGCGAGTATTGGAAAGGGATTCACTAATTCCTCTCAAACACTGCCCAAAATGACAAATCGCCCCTCAGTTGGCCAACATTTTATGGTAAAATCGGCCCGGGCAGCGCTATCGAGATAGTGCTGCCCATTTCATTTGGTTTTAGTCAAGTTTATTATCGAGGTGAATCAATGGGTGTTGTCACCAAACGCTCATCAATGACATATTTTTCTGATGGCAATGATCACTACAGCCATAGAGTCAGAATTGTATTGGCAGAGAAGGGAGTGACTGTGGATTTGATAGATGTTGACCCCACTGAGATGCCACAAGAAATTTCAGAACTCACGCCTTACAACAGCTTACCCGCATTGTTGGATCGTGACTTGGTGCTATACGAATCAAAAGTTATGATGGAATATTTGGACGAGCGTTTCCCTCATCCACCTTTACTACCCGTCTACCCTGTTGCCCGAGCGCAAAGTCGCTTGTGGATGTATCGTATAGAGCGCGATTGGTCGCCTTTGGTTGATGCTATTGCCTCAGGTAAAAGCAAAGATTCCGCTGCCAAAACCACCAAAGAGTTAAAGGACAGTCTATTGACCGTTGCGCCCATCTTCGCTGAGAAGCCCTTCTTTATGAGCGATGAATTTACTCTGGTAGACTGTTGCCTGGCTCCGGTGTTGTGGCGTCTCAAACAGTTTGGTATTGATATTCCAAATACTCGTCAGAGCAAACCTCTACTAGACTATATGCAACGCTTATTTGATCGTGACTCTTTTCTGGAAAGCCTGACCGAACAAGAAAAAGAAATGCGTACCTAGCCATTAACAGCTTGCCCTCAATGGCAGGCACCAACAGCTATGGATGCCGTGTGGAAATCCCTATGACAATGACATCAAGTCGGCCCTATTTAATCCGTGCACTCTATGACTGGATCGTCGATAACAAATGTACGCCCTATGTACTTGTCAACGCACTGGCAGATGGTGTGCTTGTTCCTCAAGACTACGTCAATCCCGATGGTCAGGTGGTGCTCAATATCTCGCCTTCTGCGGTTGTTGACTTTGCTATGAACGATAACTGCCTCTCCTTCAAAGCTCGATTTGGTGGCGTACCCACTGATATTTACGTTCCATGTCGTGCGGTGATGGGTATTTATGCGAAAGAAAATCAGCAGGGAATGATCTTTGAGCCTGAACCTGATCCTGACCCCGGCCCCGAAAACCCTCCTCCCAGTGACGAGTCCGGTAGTAAAAAGGCATCCTCTCCAAACCGTCCGAGCTTAAAGGTGGTTAAGTAATCCCGCGCATCCAATTAGTGTGGATTGGCTCTGAACAGACTGCCTAAATACAAGCCTGCCAATATCAGCAAGCCCCCTAATAATTGAGATACAGCCAGCCTCTCGCCCAGTAGGGGGATGGCAATGGCGGCTGTAAACAAGGGCATTAAATAAGTCGACAGTGCGGCAACATTGGGACCTACCGTTGTCACCCCGTAGGTCCAAAATAGATAGGCCAGTATCGACGGAAAAACCGCAATATATAAAAATAACAAACCATCCGCCCCCGTCACATGTATATTAGGAACGGCCATCCACTCAATTACCGTTAACACCAAAAGCCAGGGTAAGCCCGCCGCAATAAAAGTCGTCAGTAAGGCTAGGGGCTTAAGATTGATAGGATATTTGCGCAAAAGCACAGAATACAGAGACCAAACACAAGCAATACCTATAACCATCAAATCGCCAGGATTAATGGTCAATGATAACAGCTGATAAAAACTGCCCTTGGTAACAATAATCGCGACGCCTAAAAAAGAGCAGGCAATACCCAATAATTGCCATCGACTTGGCTTATGTTTGAGCAAGACAGTACTCATTATCAGTGTGATAATCGGTATAGATGCGCTGAATAAAGTAATATTAATGGCTGTTGTAGAATGGGCCGCCAAGTACAAAATGGTGTTAT
>JBCBZU010000415.1:0-2576 GCA_039815165.1 Pseudomonadota bacterium | reverse complement strand
CCTTGCGCGCGGCGGCGAAGGATTTTGATTTAAAGAAAAATCTAATAGAGTATATTATCAAAAAACTTAAGAGGGTGTGTCAGATGAGTAAGGTATATGCAGCAATTTTAAATAAAGAGCGTGAAAAGGTGTTAGTGGGAAAAGGTGGGACTGTGGGTCGACACCATCACCGAAGAGAAGGATACTCTTTACCAGGAGGTACTATAGACGGCACAAGGAAAAACAGTCCGGTAAATGACTGTGGGTGGAATCAACTAAATAGAGAGCTATATGAAGAATTTGGAGAAACAACTCGAAATCTGATAATGCGGGATGGTGGAATTTTAACTAGTCACAATGCTCTTATTAACTTTAGATCCTGCGAGAATATGCGTCATGCTTGTAGTAGACAGTCAAGAGAATTTGTTAATTATGGGCACAGGATATATTATTATTTTATAGAAGTTGCGGGGACAGGGTGGTTTTGCGGTAATGTTACAGACGGAATAAGAGGCAACCCTGAAGATTCCGCTTACGATAGCATCGAAGAATTGGCCATTGACGATGCGATTTATCACTTCAGGAGTGATATACAAAAAAATTGGTTTGCTTATATATTAGAAAGGGTCGGAAAAAATTATTCAGGGATCGAGAATATAGTTTAGGGGTCAAGCAAAAGCACTGCTTTTAGCATTGAGGGAAATACAGTGTTGCTTTCCCGATAGTGAGACCGCTCCTAAAAAGTAGCCAATAAAAAGTCCAACCGTTTGGCACCACCACAGACACATTGCCAACTAGAGGCTTTTTTTATACACTACGCCAAATAAATCCATAATTTATATTGCTCTCGGGGTGCCTCGCGGCAAAGAGGCTGAGATGCGCATGTGCGCAAACCCGTGAACCTGATCCAGTTAGTATTGGCGTAGGAATGAGCAGGGTGGAATGCCTTACGTCCATCTTTTGCTAATCCTCGCCCCCCACACCACTGAGGATACACCATGAACAGCAAGCTCCCCGTCAATCCTGCCGCCAGCCTTATTACCCGCGAACCCCTACCTGCCAGCGAGAAAGTATATCTCGCCTCTGAATCTATGCCCGAGGTGAGGGTGCCCATGCGCAAAATCGGGCTCACTGACGGCAGCTCTGTGACAGTCTACGATACCTCAGGTCCGTATACTGATCCCAATATTGACATTGATGTGCATACTGGCCTGGCGGATGTTCGCTCTCAGTGGATTCTGGCCCGGGGTGATACCGAAGAGTATGCAGGTCGCGACATTAAGCCCGAAGATAACGGGCACAACAATTCTGAGAAAGCGTTTCAGTTCTTCAATGACAAGCTCCAGCGCAAGCCACGCCGCGCAAAGGCGGGGGGCAATGTAAGCCAGATGCACTATGCGCGCAAGGGTATTATTACTCCTGAGATGGAATATATTGCTATCCGTGAAAACCAGGCGCGCGAGGCTGTAGACAATGAATTTACAACACAAGAGCGCAAGCAGCGCCTCAAAGGTCACGATTGGGGCGCCAATTTGCAGCCGATCACCGCCGAATTTGTTCGTCGCGAAGTTGCCGAAGGCCGCGCCATTATCCCCGCCAATATTAATCATACCGAATTGGAGCCAATGATTATTGGTCGTAATTTCTTGGTCAAAATCAATGCCAATATCGGTAACTCAGCCTTGACCTCCAGCATCGAAGAAGAAGTGGAAAAGCTGGTATGGTCGACTCGCTGGGGGGGCGATACGGTAATGGATTTGTCGACTGGTAAAAATATCCACTCAACCCGCGATTATATTGTGCGCAACTCGCCAGTGCCCATTGGCACAGTGCCCATCTATCAAGCGCTGGAGAAAGTCAACGGTGTTGCCGAGGATCTAACCTGGGATGTTTTTCGCGATACCCTGATCGAACAGGCCGAGCAGGGTGTTGATTATTTCACTATTCATGCCGGTGTGCTGTTGCGTTATGTGCCGCTTACCGCAGATCGGGTGACTGGTATTGTGTCACGGGGTGGTTCGATTATGGCGAAGTGGTGTATTGCTCACCATAAAGAAAATTTTCTCTACACTCACTTCGAAGACATTTGTGAAATCATGAAGACCTATGATGTAAGCTTTTCACTAGGCGATGGCTTACGCCCTGGCTCATTGGCCGATGCAAATGATGCCGCACAATTTGGTGAGCTCGAAACCTTGGGTGAGTTAACCAAAATTGCCTGGAAGCACGATGTGCAGGTGATGATCGAAGGTCCAGGCCATGTGCCCATGCACCTTGTTAAAGAGAATATGGATAAGCAATTAGACTGTTGCGATGAAGCCCCTTTCTATACCTTAGGCCCATTAACAACCGATATTGCCCCCGGCTACGATCATTTTACCAGTGGCATTGGCGCCGCCATGATTGGCTGGTTCGGCTGTGCGATGCTGTGTTATGTGACGCCCAAGGAGCACCTGGGTTTACCCAATCGTGACGATGTGAAAGAAGGCATTATCACCTATAAAATCGCGGCACATGCGGCAGACGTGGCTAAAGGTCATCCGGGTGCCCGTTATCGTGACGATATGTTGTCGAAAGCGCGCTTTGAATTCCGCTGG
>JBCBZU010000471.1:0-2019 GCA_039815165.1 Pseudomonadota bacterium | reverse complement strand
GTCGTGGGCGATTGGTAGTTACATCTTTGTCATTTAGTGGCATTTAAAACCACCGAGATAAATTTGAAAGTGGGCAGCCTATATATATTCAATTTATATTGCAAAGTCAATAAAAGTTCTTGTTTATGACAGAGATGGATTATCAAGGAATAACTTTTGCTCCTTGATTAAAATTTGTTCTACAATTTTCTGATATTAATAACTAATTCATATATTGTCTATTTTGGTGTTTTACATTTAATTCAATACGGTTGATGTCTTACAGACCTGAGAATAATGAGCTCAGAATATAAAATGCCCTTTACGTGTAAGGGCGTTTTAGTGTCATTCTAGTGTCATTGGAATTGTCGCAAACAGTCTGATAAAGGCTGTTTTGACTTTTAGGAAAACTCCGCAAACCCCATTTGATGGGCTATTGGCGGCTATAGTCGGAAAGGAAATGGCGGAGAAGGAGGGATTCGAACCCTCGATACCGATCAAGGTATACTCCCTTAGCAGGGGAGCGCCTTCGGCCACTCGGCCACTTCTCCGGAGCTTAAAATTATTGAGTTGGTTTTGGCAGTTCAAGCAGCAATTGTAAGTGCTACTGAAGCGCATTATTTTAAACGGCTGTGGAGCGTCATAAAAACGATGCTCGAAATAAATCTGGCTGCGTGCACGCCGGCAATGCAGCATATTAAGGCAATAAAAGAAATAGCTGCCAGCCAGGAGTTTTTTGGGTCAACAAATTAAGTTGTTGTCCAAAGTCTTTTGAGGCAGTCAAAACCGAATGGTGCGCTTTACGATAAAACGACACGTCATTGAGGGGGGTGCTTGTAGTAAAGTTGAGTTGCTCAGCTACCTTGTTTTATTGGTAACGAGCAGTTTTCAAGTTTGTTAAGCAGACCAACAATGTGCGTCAACCCACCGTGCGTCAACCCACCGCTAAGTACGAGTTTAACTGCCACCCAAAATAGCCGCGCATAATAGCATATTTATCTGCTTATCCAACACCTTGGCTGAATAAAGCCTATATTTTTGCATTTTTTCGCGAACAAAATAAAGCACCAAACCACGAAGGTTTGGTGTAGGTAGATTATAAGTAGATTAGATTAAAGCGGGGACTTTAAAGAACAGGCCTTAAACAGTCTAAGTATTATGCTACTCTTGGTCTGCGGCTTGGGCTTGTTGGCTCTTCTCTCGCTGGATGCGCTCGTAAATTTCTTCACGATGCACTGCGATATCTTTTGGCGCGTTAACGCCAATTCGAACCTGATTACCTTTGATACCCAATACAGTGACGGTGACATCGTCACCAACCATAAGGGTTTCACCTATACGACGAGTTAATATTAGCATTGCTAGCTCCTTTTTCCTGTAAATTGTTGTGTTACTATTTTTCTATCGATCTATGCTGACTAAGACAATGGTTTGTCATAATCCGTTTCATAGTGGGTACATCTTATTTGATGGATGCTTTTTCCAATTCGAAAGCCCTGTGGAGGCAACGAACTGCCAGTTCTAAATAACGCTCTTGAATGATGACCGATATTTTTATTTCTGATGTTGTTATCATTTGTATATTGATGTTTTCTTCTGCCAGCGTCTTAAACATTTTGGCCGCAACACCCGCATGTGAGCGCATGCCCACTCCTACTATTGAGACCTTTGCCACGCTATCATCGGTCACGATTTTTTCAGCGCCGAGCTCATTAGCGACGGGCGTTAGAATATCATGCGCCTTTAGCATGTCATTACGGTGCACAGTAAAGGTCAAATCTGTGGATTTATTCGCTGCTACATTCTGTACAATGACGTCGACTTCGACGTTGGCCTCACCTACTGGCGCCAGTATTTTAGACGCAACTCCAGGGGTATCGGGAATGGCCTGAACGGTCACTTTGGCCTCATCGCGATTAAATGCAATACCAGAAACAAGGGGTTGCTCCATAGAGCCGTATTCCTCATCGAGTGTAATTAGGGTTCCAGGGCCGTCCTGGAAGCTGTGTAGCACTCTCAGGGGGACGTTGTATTTGCCCG
>JBCBZU010000490.1:0-1828 GCA_039815165.1 Pseudomonadota bacterium | reverse complement strand
TTGAAAACTGTGGCAATGGCGCTCGCTGTTTTGCTAAGTTTGTACAAGATCGCCAACTCGCCGGAAAGCAGACAATTAAAGTGGAAACCCGAAATGGCCAAATGGTACTGAATACTTTGGCCAATGGTGATGTCACGGTTGACATGGGTGTACCCGAGTTAGACCCCAAGGCAATTCCCTTTGATTATAATCAGCAACAAGTACTGTATTCGCTACCGTTACAGCATGGCCCCGTGGATATTAATGCTGTCTCTATGGGCAACCCCCACGCGGTTTTATTAGTAGAAGATGTCAATATGGCGGATGTGAAAAATCTTGGGCCAGAGATTGAAAACCATCCGTTTTTCCCACAAGGGGTAAATGCCGGCTTTATGGCCATTCGCTCTGCAAATGAAATTGATCTACGGGTTTTTGAGCGCGGCGCAGGGGAAACGCTGGCTTGCGGCACCGGGGCCTGTGCTGCAGTGGTCGCTGGCCGCCTTAGGCAATTACTGGATAGTCGTGTTAAAGTAAACCTCCCTGGCGGCAGTTTATACATAGAGTGGGCCTGCGAAGGGCAAACGCTTATGATGACTGGCCCTGCCGAAACCAGTTTCCACGGGCAAATACAACTCACGTGAGTTTGGCCCATGGTAGGAGTAATAATCAATTGTCAACAGACCCTAATAACATCCCTGTTCTTACTGCCCTGACAGCAAAACAGGTCGCCGATTATCTCAAACAACATCCTGACTTTCTTGCTGACAGGCCGACTTTATTAGCTGACTTAGACCTACCTCATGATACTGGTGGCAAAGCGGTATCCTTGGTCGAAAAACAAGTATCGGTATTGAGAGATCGCAATATGGATATGCGCCATCGTCTGAATAAATTACTGGCAAACGCCAGAGTCAATGACCTACTTTTCGATAAAACCAAACACCTGCTTTTAGCTTTGCTCGACACCAAACAATTAGATGACTGCCTGGATGCATTATTTTACAGTTTCCAAAATGAATTTAAAATTCATTACTCTCGACTAATATTGGTTTCATCACCTGGTGACAAGCTCGTGACCCCGGTTAACCGTCAGGCTCGCGTGATGAGTCTTCACTCTGTCAATGACAAGCTTCCCACCATTACCAAAAACCATCGGGCTATTTGTGGCCAGCTATCTGATGAAGAAAAATTTTTTATTTTTCAAGGCGATGCACAAGCGATTGGCTCTACCGCCATTGCACCGCTTATAAAGAATGGGAAATTGCTGGGTTTAGTGGCAATTGCCAATCGCGACCCCAACTATTATCGATCCAGCATGAATACACTATTTTTAAACTTTATCGCTGACGTGCTTGCCCGGCTACTTTGACTTCGCCTGGTACGGCTGCAAAATGCTAAAGAGTACTCGGACCGTGGTCGATGCGCGAGGCAGAGGTGGTCTGGTCATGGGCAGACAGGCCCGTGGGAGCCGCAAATATAGGTCTTTTTATTACGTCAATTTATATTGATCCCGCTCTATTGGGATATAGCGCATAAAAACGAGTCAGAAGGGCCGACTAAATAGGTTGGCTGCCATAATTACTGGTAGGTTTTTTTGGCGGATCTGCCAATACGTTGGGTTCTACATAATCAATTTTGCCACCTGCGGCCAAAAAGGCCTCTATTTGCTGACTAATTTCGTCACGCTCTACCTGTTTTGATAAAGAAGAAGGCTCAAGCCCCTCAAGATTAACGACTATATTATCGCTATTTTCGGATTCAAATGGATTTGTATTTTCTGACCCAAGTCGTTATGTCCGTCTCCTAATAATGTTCTGAGGGGCATTCCGTGAAAATCACCACTTGGAGA
>JBCBZU010000207.1:0-4703 GCA_039815165.1 Pseudomonadota bacterium | reverse complement strand
CTTTCACTCTCCCGAGAACTCGTGGCAGTCACCGGGTAAAATGTCAGCCATGCCAAAGGGTTGCAGGCCTGTTTGGGAGTATTGGTAGCTGGGACCTTTACGAACCTCAACCTTTACCATCATACTGCATTAAAATCCCGTGCATGTGGGTATTGATTCTTTAGGAACGGCTATTAAGCTGTTGGCCTTATTTTTATGGAAGGATGAAAGGATGAAAGGATGAAAGGATGAAAGGATAAAAGCAGACATTTACAGTTTGCAAAAAAGCAAAAGATTTCCGCTTTGCCCTTCAGGATGTTGCTAGAGCGCTCAGTCAATACAGGTAAAAAAATGGCCTGCATCGCGTCCGTAGGCATTATCCTTGGCAGGCAAGGCGCCCTGGCTTCTCAAATAGGCGCCGCCTCAATTACATTTGGTTTTTTATGGCTCAATTTTTTCAAATACACCCAGAAAATCCCCAATCGCGCTTAATTAAGCAGGCGGCGGATATTATTCGGCGGGGCGGTTTGGTGGCCTACCCAACCGACTCTGCTTATGCCTTGGGCTGTCATATCGGTGACAAAATGGCCCTGGAACGCATCTGCGGTATTCGTCAAATCAACAAAGAACACAACTTCACCCTAATGTGTCGTGATCTTTCTGAGGTCGCGACCTATGCCAAAGTCAACAACAAAAACTTTCGCGTGCTCAAGAGCCATACCCCGGGGCCTTTTACCTTTATTCTTGATGCCACCTCAGAGACTCCCAGGCGTTTAAAACACCCCAAACGCAAAACCATTGGCATCCGCATTCCCGACAATGCCATTGTTATCGCACTGTTAGGCGAGCTCAACGAGCCGATGATGACCAGTACCCTATT
Source organism: Pseudomonadota bacterium (assembly GCA_039815165.1). Classification (GTDB taxonomy): domain Bacteria; phylum Pseudomonadota; class Gammaproteobacteria; order Pseudomonadales; family Cellvibrionaceae; genus CANLBN01. Next base: position 3,844 of record JBCBZU010000207.1, on the reverse strand, counting down.
ACTCTCTGGTGACGATTTACCCTTAACCGATCCCTACGACATTCGCACTTTACTGGAGCACCAACTGGAGCTGGTGATTGATGGAGGCAATTGCGGAATGAATGCCACCACAGTCGTCGACCTCACCCAGGATGTGCCAGTGATCAGGCGCCAGGGCTGCGGCGAATTCTCTGAATAAATAGTTAAAATTTATTGATCGAATAAATTTAATAAATTTTAATTATTCAGTGTTTGCGTTATGATTCCCCTACTTTCACTAAGGAGCCCACCATGAACACCTATCAAATTAATATTGGCATTGAAGAAAAACAACGCAAAATCATTGCAGAAGGCCTTGGCCAATTATTAGCGGATACTTACAGCCTGTACCTAAAAACCCATAACTTTCACTGGAATGTCGTGGGTCCTCGATTTAGAGAACTGCATCTGATGTTTGAAGAGCAATATACCGAGTTGGCCACCGCGGTCGATGATATTGCAGAGCGAATCCGCACACTGGGCTTTCCCGCTCCAGGAACCTACAGCGAATATGCGAATTTATCTGCAATACAAGAGACCACAGGTGTGCCCAGCGCAGAAAATATGATTCGTATACTGACCGAAGACAACGAGACCATTGTCAGAACAGCCCGCCGAATATTACCGTCGGCCCAAGATGCCGATGATGAATCAACCGCCAGTCTGATTGCGGATCGCATGGTCATTCACGAAAAAACCGCGTGGATGACCCGCAGCCTGCTGGCTGCCTAACACCCAAGGGTTGATTTGGCGCAACTGGCCACTGTATCTGCGGGATCAAAATCGCTATAATCGCCGGTCAATTTTAACAAGCCCGGCTTTACTTCATACAGTGTCCCTTGCAACACTGGCAGGTAAAGCGCTGGCAATAAAGCACCGGCAACTTCCAACGGATACTAAAGCACTTCATGGCCACAGCGAAACCCCAAGCCCGAGATAAAACCTCTACCGAAACTCCTGAAACCCCTGTAGAGAGTCAATCCACCTCCAGTCTACCCGCGCAGGATGAAATGCCCTTCGCCTTGGTTCATGGACAGGCCTATACCGAACTGCCCAAAGATCTCTACATTCCCCCCGATGCATTGGAAATTATCCTGGAGGCCTTCGAAGGCCCCCTGGATTTACTACTGTATCTAATTCGCCGCCAAAACCTGGATATCCTCGACATCAATGTAGCCGAAATAACCCACCAATACGTGAGCTATGTGGAAATGATGGATGCCATGCAATTTGAACTGGCCGCTGAATATCTGGTTATGGCAGCAATGCTGGCCGAAATTAAATCCCGCACCCTATTGCCTCGCAACCAAGAGCAAGAGCAAGATGAAGACGATCCACGAGCGGCACTGATTCGGCGTTTACAGGAATACGAGCGCTTTAAGCAGGCCGCTTGCGATATCGATGAATTGCCGCGCTTACACCGCGATATTAACTTAGCCTCAGCCCAGGCACCGGACCGCAATCTCACCCGCCCAGACCCGGAGGTGGATTTAAAAGAAATTCTATTGGCGCTATCAGAAGTACTGCGCCGGGCCGATATGTTTGAAAGCCATCAAGTGCAGCGAGAACCGCTGTCAACACGTGAACGCATGACCCAGATACTTGAAACCCTGGGTAAGAAAAAAACCTTCATCCCCTTTGTCAGCTTATTTACAGTGAACGAAGGCCGTATGGGCGTAATTGTCACCTTTATGGCAGTGATGGAGCTAATCAAAGAATCACTTATCGATATTGTTCAAAGTGAATCTTTTGGTCCTATACACATTAAGGCTCGCGGCGAATAAACCACAAACTGCTTATGGAACCACAACAATTACAACGGGTAATAGAAGGCGCATTAATGGCCTATGGTCAGCCCCTGAACATCGAAAAACTTCAATCACTGTTTATTGATCAAGATCAGGACAGCGATATTCACTATGTGCCCAATAAAGCGGAGATCCAGGCAGCACTTGAAGCCATACAGGCCAACTGCCAAGATCGCGGTTTCGAACTACAGCAGGTCAGCAGCGGCTGGCGCTTTCAAGTGCGTTCAGAACTGGCCACCTGGGTTAATCGCCTGTGGGAAGAAAAGCCCCAGCGATATTCACGATCCCTATTGGAGACCTTGGCCATTATTGCCTATCGCCAACCGATTACCCGTGGCGACATTGAAGAGATTCGCGGGGTCGCAGTCAGCTCCCATATTATAAAAACCCTTAGCGAAAGAGAGTGGGTTAAAGTGGTCGGCCAACGCGATGTGCCCGGGCGCCCCTCTCTCTATGCAACCACAAAACAATTTTTGGATTATTTCAATCTTCAAAGCCTTGAACAACTGCCATCACTCAGAGAGCTGGCGGATATAGACAGCCTGACACCTGAATTGGACCTATCCCCTACAGTTGCCGATAAGCATAAAGAGACCACAGCAACTCAGCCAGCCGCCGCGACCAGCGAAGTCGACCAGCAGGCGGCAAACAGTATCGCAGCAGCGCAAAACTCACCCCATGAACAGGCGGCGACAGCCGCAGACGACAAAACCCAACCATGACCGACAAAGACAGTGACCTGCCATCGCCTCCTGCGGGCGAAAAACTACAAAAAGTGCTCGCCCGGCTTGGCCTTGGCTCCCGTCGCGAACTCGAACGCGCCATCGTAAAAGGGCGCATTAAAGTTAACGGTAAAGTCGCCTCTCTGGGCGATCGTGTCGAACTCACTGACCGAGTCGAAGTCGACGGTAAGCGCATACGCCTAATGACCAAAAACAGCAAGCCACTCAGGGTGCTGCTTTATAATAAACCCGAAGGTCAGATTTGCTCGCACTCAGACCCTGAAGGCCGCCCAACCGTCTTCGATAATCTACCCCACTTAAAAGGTGAGCGCTGGGTCGCGGTGGGTCGCCTGGATTTTAATACCAGTGGTTTATTACTTTTTACCACTGATGGCGAGCTGGCAAATCGCCTTATGCACCCCGCTTCTGTGATTGATCGTGAATACCTTGTGCGCATTCAAGGCGATGTCGATGAAGATATGAAAAACCGATTGCGCGAGGGCATTTTACTGGACGATGGCCCCGCCAAATTTACCGATATTGTGGATGCGCCAGGAGCAAGCCGAAACCCCTGGTTTTACTGTGTGCTTATGCAAGGCCGCAATCGCGAAGTGCGCCGCCTTTGGGAATCTCAAGGCGTTAAAGTAAGTCGTTTAAAACGCGTGCGCTTTGGCAGTATTTTTATTCCTTCCCATGTACGCTCCGGTCAATGGATCGAACTCAACCACAAAGAAGTCAAAGACTTGTGCCTAAGCGCCGGTGTTGAGGTGCCGCCACAACCAAGCACCGCGACGCCCGCCCAACAAAAAGCTGCGCAGCGACATCAGAGAAAGCTGAGAGCGGGCAAGTCGCGACGCGTTTAAAAGCGGAACTGTGTTCTCAATGATGACGGCTCGGCCCCTGACGACAATCCTTTTACAGGAACAGCGAATGCCGACCCAGCCATTTGGAGCTATGGTCATCGCAATATTCAAGGGGTGGCGATGGATTCTGCCACGGGTCAGGTGTGGGCCACAGAACATGGATCTAAAGGCGGTGACGAGCTGAACCGCATAACCGCTGGAGAAAACTATGGCTGGCCGATTGTGACCCACAGCCGCGAATACTTTGGTGGAGAGATTTCATCAGAGCGATCGCGTCCTGGCATGGTCGATCCGCTCATTGTTTGGACACCCGCAATTGCTCCCTCCGGGCTAGCGGTGTACCGAGGCGAGCAGGTGCCCCAGTGGCAGGGCGATTTGTTTGCAGGCGGGCTCGTCTCGCAGTCTGTTCAGCACATTAAGCTAGATGACTCAG
>JBCBZU010000175.1:0-5249 GCA_039815165.1 Pseudomonadota bacterium | reverse complement strand
AGGTATATTATGAAAAAAATAGTTTTACTGATGGTTTTTTTCGGGCTTTATTTTCCTGTTCACAAAGCAATCAGTAATGATTACCCTGATTGGTACAACCCTGATTATATCACTTCCGCTGGTATCCCCTCGGTAAGTACCCATAGCTGTCAGTCATATGATTTTGAAGTGTTTCGTGGATTGTTTCAAACCTTTATCGCTGGGCACACGGGAACTCTTGACAAGATCAATATTTGGATGAGGGGTAATACTGCAGAAACAGTCCAAGTGTATATATATGAAGATGATTCCAAAAGTGTATTGCTTTATGGAACTACACCAATTGGGCACTCATCAATTGTTAATCTTAATGGCGCTAAAGATAGTTTTATGCCGTTTATTTTTGGAGGTCGTTGGGATGTGACGGCATCAACTGTTCAGTTGACTAGAGGCAAAGAATACACCATTCATCTTTTGAAAACCGTCGGCGGCCCTTCTAGTGCTAAGACGGCTTTATGTCTCGATGATCAAAATCGAGGAGGTCTTATACGTATTAAAGGTTCAAGCCCACAGATATATGCTGATGATTTGGCTATGGCTTATCAAGTCAGTACTGTTTATGATCCTAAGCACCCCGATAATATTAACACCAGGCCATTGCCATTGGCACCAACAAGCAAATAACATATAAAAGAAAGCGAATAAATTGCATTGTATTAGAAAGTTACTTGGCTTTAATAAATAACCACAACCAGAACAATCTGAGTTAAATTCTCCATTGCTACGCCAGTTTATGGCGTGGGCAATGTCTACACTGCCAGCCATTTTTAAGTCATGGTCTTAAATGGTCTTAAATGCAAAGACAAGATATTGACTTGAAAAATCACCTTTAGCTTTTAAACATAAATATTTATAGTTAGCTATTGAGAAAATCTGTTATTCAGAAAACCCGTTATTCAGAAAAAGAATCAATACCCACAGCCTTGCGCAACTTGCTTAAGCAAGGCGCTGCGTAAGCTCGGGCCTTTTCTGCCCCCTCGTGCAATACTTTTTCGATATGGCCAGGATCTGCCAGTAGGCTGTGATAACGTTCGCGGGCTGCGCTGATTTCATTGTTAATCAATTCAAATAGCTGCTTTTTGGCCTCACCCCAGGCAATTCCCTCAAGAAATGCCTGGCCCATTGTTGCGGTTTGCTGTTCTGTGGCAAAGGCCTGCCATATTTGGAAAACCGTTGAATTATCGGGATCCTTAGCCTCGCCGGGTTCTAATAAGTTGGTTTTTATTTTATTAATATGCTTCTTGAGTTGTTTTTCTGGCAGAAATAAAGGAATGGTATTGTTATAGCTCTTACTCATTTTGCGGCCATCCAAACCTTGCAGAACCGCCACGGAATCGTCCACCACCGCTTCCGGTAAAATAAAATGCTCACCGTAGTGGTGATTAAAACGCCCGGCGATATCGCGAGCCATTTCAACGTGCTGAATTTGATCCCGGCCAACGGGTACTTTGTGGGCGTTGAACATTAAAATATCCGCCGCCATTAACACCGGGTAGCCATACAGACCCATGGTAACGGCAAAATCGCTATCCTCCCCGGCTTGCTCATTTTCTTGTACCGCTGCTTTATAGGCATGGGCACGATTCATTAGGCCTTTGGCTGCCATACAGTTTAGCAGCCAACACAATTGTGGAATCTCTGGGATATCTGACTGACGATAGAAGACCGCGTTATCGGTATCCAAACCAAGGGCGAGCCAGGTGGCGGCGACTTCCATACTGGACTGGTGGACTTGCTTGGGGTCTCGGCATTTAATCAATGCATGCAGGTCTGCCAAAAAGTAAAAAGACTGGTTTTCTGGCTCACGACTGGCGGCAATGGCGGGTCGAATAGCGCCAACATAGTTCCCTAAATGGGGAGTGCCGGTGGTGGTTATTCCGGTTAATATCCGGTTTTTAGTCGAGGGCTTGGGTGCTTGTTGAGATGAGTTCATGGGCGCTTATTGCTTGCCAAAGTCGTTGAAAAAATGCGTTAGCACTTTGTTTAACATCAGGCCATCGTTTATGCCCGCCAACTCACGAATGGAATGCATGGCAAAGGTGGGCACCCCCAGGTCGAGGGTTTTGATACCTATTTCTGTCGCTGTAATAGGGCCAATGGTACTGCCGCAGCCCATATCAGAGCGCGTGACGAATTCTTGCACAGGCACCTTGGCTTGCTCACACAGGTGTTTAAACAGACTACTGGTGTGACTATTGGTGGCATAACGCTGATTGGCGTTGACCTTAATCACCGGGCCTTGGTTCAGTAACGGGCCATGGTGTTGATCGTGCTTATCGCTATAGTTGGGGTGAATGCCGTGGGCATTGTCGGCAGAAATCATCATCGACTGATCAATCATGCGGATGCGCTGTTCTGTATCGGGGAACAGGCGCTGCAAACATTGATCCAGCATAGGCCCTTGGGCACCACAGGCAGAGGCGCTGCCGACCTCTTCATGGTCATTACACACCAGTAAAGCCGGGATATTTTTGTCTGTACTTAAGAGTGCTTGTAAGCCGACATAGCAGCTTAGTAGGTTGTCCAGGCGTGCAGAGGCAATAAATTCATTGTGTAAACCAATGATTTGTGGCGCTTGCGTATCATAAAAACATAACTCGTAATCCATTACCTTATCGCAATCTGTGGTGCCCTGTTGATGCAAATAGTGCTGTAATAATTCGCGAAAATCCTGGCTGTCACCCTCGGGGAGCTGAGTCAAAATGGGCGGCAGGTGTTGTTGCGCATTGATTTTATTGTTGTCATTGGCATCGCGGTGCAGGTGTATGGCCAAACTCGGGATAATTGCCAGAGGGCGCCTAAAGTCCACCAGACTCGATGAAAGCGTGCCCGCTGTGGTTTGGTAACTGACGCGTCCAGCCAAGGATAAATCGCGGTCAAACCAGGGATTGAGCAATACGCCTCCATAGGTTTCGACCCCGAGCTGCCAATAGCCGTGCTTGGTGATTTCCGGCTTGGGCTTCACTTTTAGGCAGGGGCTGTCAGTGTGGGCACCCACCATTGGCATACCGGACTGGCTGGCTTGAGGGCAATAGTGAAAGGCAATAATGGATGAGTCGTTACGGGTAATAAAATAGCCCTTGCCTGAGCTTAATACCCAACTATCCGACTCCCGCAAGGCCTCGTAACCCGCTGCAAGTAGCTGTTCGCTCATGGTGTTAACGGCATGGAATGGCGTGGGCGACTGGCTGAGAAAATCCAATAAGCCCTGGTTGAAGTGTTGGTTAGTGTTTGTCATATATCAGCTTGAAATCATTAGAGTCATTTGCTAACGGGGCACTTGAAAAGAATACACTGTTATTTCAAACACGCGGTGATTGCGTCCTGGTACGCTCTACGTCGGCTCCTGCCTCCGAAGGTTTGAAATAACAGTGTATTCTTTTCTCTAAACTGGGTAGTATGTTAGCGCCCAAAACAAGAGAATGCCACCCAATATCAGGCGATAAATAACAAAGGGCATCATCCCAATTTGGTTAATAAATCGCAAAAAATAGTGGATGCATAAAAAAGCACTGACTGCCGACAGGATGGCACCCCACAATAAATCGCCCCAATTGACCTGGGGCAGAGCGAGCAATTGCAGCGCTTTGTAGCCACCGCTTAATAGAATAATCGGTATCGCTAACAAAAAGGAGAAACGGGCCGCCGCATCGCGACTGAAACCGCAAAATAATGCCGCCGTAATGGTAATACCGGAACGGGATGTCCCCGGAATTAAGGCCAGCGCTTGCGCACAGCCAATGATTAACGCCAGGCTTATTGTCATATGAGTCAGCTCAATCGGCTTATGGTGTCGCCAGCGATCTGCCCACCCCAACAATAGGCCAAATCCAATGGTGGTGATTGCAATGACTAGAGTCGTTCTTAAATAAGCTTCAATAAGATCTCCCAAGAGTAAGCCAAACAGTGCAGCGGGCCCAGTGGCTAACAATATAAACCAGGCCAAACGGCTATTGGCGGTATGCCCCTGCCCGCGCAAACTGCCAAACCACTGGGTCAGCATCGCGATCATGTCCTGGCGAAAATAGACCACCACCGCAGTTAAGGTGCCCACATGCACAGCAATATCAAAGGCCAAGCCTTGCTCTGGCCAGCCTAATAATGCCGCGGGCAATAATAGATGGCCGGAACTGGATATAGGCAAAAATTCGGTAATCCCCTGAATCAAGGCAAGCACTATAATATGTAAAAATTCCATTAAATATTCTCTTTCTTTAAGAGTGGCAGTCAGCCGACTTTATAAGTGGTCATGATAAATGGCCATAGCGTTGAGAGAGCACTCAACTTTTATCGTGAATGCACTGCAAGCTCGATCCTTTTTTATATACAAGCACTCGCCCACACAGGGAAAACCGAATGTTTCACGCTGCCGATTATTGTCTGATACGATTGCGCTTTTGCCAATTTATTTCGTTGCGTAAATATTCAGGCTGTGCAGCCAAGGCATCAACAGACTCACCTTGCGCAAATGCGGGAACCGCCAAGGCCGCTACATCGTGAGCCATAGGAAAAAACTGCTGTTCTACTGTATGGCTTGTGAGTGACTGCAACGGCTGATAGTGCCAACCGGAGCCAAAGCCATAAATCGTGTCGTTAACATGCTCAACGCTGATTGTTTGTGCACAGTGCGCCGGGCTAGACACTTGCTCTTCGCTCAGTGGGTGTAGAGAGTGATTCCTTACTGAATACATTGACCAATAAATCTCATCCATGCGGGCATCGATGGAGGGGATAACAATAGAGCCTTCGGCAATCTGGTAGCGCCTTATGGCGCCATTGGCCATTGCTTTTAAACTGGAAACCGGTATAAGTGGCAAGTCCGCACCATAAGCCAGACCCTGGGCTACACTCAGGCAAATCCGCAGACCGGTAAATGAGCCCGGGCCCGCACCAAAGGCAATTGCATCGAGTTGGCTAAGGGTAAGCTGATGTTGTGCCAATAGTGACTCAACCATGGGTAGCAGGCGTTGGGTGTGCTCTCTGGGCACATAACTAACACAGTCGTATACTGCGTTTTTTATGGACAGCGCGACGGAGCAGGTATCGGTAGAGGAATCGATGGCGAGAATGGACAGCATGGGGTTCATAACAATTATTCAGTCGCTATAATACAAAAACCCCGCCCTGACAAAAAGCCCCAGACTGTAAATAACCCCTACTATTAACTCGGCAATTTTAATTGTCGCGTTAATAACACAGGACAAGGATGT
>JBCBZU010000330.1:0-3232 GCA_039815165.1 Pseudomonadota bacterium | reverse complement strand
GATGCAAACCAAAGTTTTTGAATATAAGACCTTTTTATAAATTTTTTAAGTTCTCGAGTTTTTTCTCTAACTCTGATCTGTAATTATTCAGTTTGTCTCTTACTTTCTTTTTTGCATGAGAATAATCGTTATCTTTATCCCAACGTTCGTATCTGGATAAGGCCGCATCTGACTCCTGACAAGCGAAGATAAAGCCATTATCTCCAGGGCATCTCTAAAAATTGTCTTTTTCCGCGATCTCGGCGTCAGCTCCGTACTCGAATCCTCATGTACGCCCCAGCACACTGCGGTTCTCCGTGCGGTGCTTCCTTGATCTCACGAAAAAATCCTAATTTTTAGAGATGCCCTGCAACGAATGTTTTGTGGCACTCATTGTATGCTCGATATTTTTCTGATTTTCTTTGATTTCTTTACTTTGCAGCCAGTTGGTATAAATAATACCAGCCAGGGCAAGACCAGAAAAAAGTGCGTTTATGCCACCAAACATTTCGCCCGCTTCCGATAAATTATTCGACAAGCCAAAGTACCAAAACAGAAAGGTTATCGAAAAAAACCAAACACATAAAATAAAAAACACTAAGCCAAAAAATTTATTCATGATTCACCTTTGTACTGATTATTTTTTATAAACAATTTAAAAACACTGAATTTAATCCAGTTTCGAAGAGTAGTTTGCCAGGATTGCAGAAGATTGCCAAGTGCTGGCATTTATATCCTCACAACCGACTTATTTAATAATTTTATCAACCACTCTAGAGGCTGCCACTAAGCCAAAACCCGCCGTCACCATAGTCGCTGCACCATATCCACTTGCACAATCCAGTTTTTCACCGCTGCCAATGGTGGCCTTGGTTTGACAGGTTTCGCCACTGCCGTCGGGATATGTCATGGCCTCTGTGGAGTAGATGGCCTCGATTCCAAAACTTTTTTGAGTGTCCCGACTAAAGCCATGGTAGCGACGCAGGTTGTTACGTATTTTGGCAAACAGGGGATCGCCGGTGGTTGTTTTTAAATCGCCGTAAATGATTTGGCTGGGATCTTTTTTGCCGCCGGATGAGCCGATGGTAATAATCGAAATTTTTTGTCTCTTGCAAAATGCAATGACTTCAGTTTTATCGATGGCGTTATCTATCGCGTCAACAACAACGCTAAAGCCCGCGTTGATATAATTTGCAGCGTTGGTTTTATCGATAAAGTCGTCAATGGTGTCAACAACGGCCTCTGGGTTGATGGCAAGCAGCCGCTGCTTCATCTCGCTGGTTTTTGAATGGCCGATGGATTGTTTAAGTGTATGCACTTGGCGATTGGTATTACTTATACAAATATCATCCATATCCATTAATGTCAGTTTGCCCAGACCTGAACGCACCAGGGCTTCGGCTACCCAAGAACCCACACCACCAATTCCGATGATAAGGATATGGCTGGACAATAGCTTGTCTGTTGCCGCCGTTCCATAGAGGCGCATAATACCGCCAAAGCGCTGTTGATAGCTTTCTGTAAACCGCATGGGTGGAGCATCCCGCCTAATGACTAGAAAGCAGTACGCCTATAGTGTCTATACTCCGGCGACCAGAAATTCTCTTCTACTTTTTGTTTGATGCGCTGTTCGGTATTTTCCGGCGCAACGCCATCTTTCAATTGCCTGCTTAAAAACCTCTTGAGCGATGTATTTACTAACATCACGAATATCGTTTAGGTCGGGCAATAACTGACTTGAATTATGGTCGTGCACTGCGGCGTATTCGGCCAGTGCATAACTGGAGCGCATTAGCATATTATCCGTTACCCGCTTTGCCTTACTGGCGACCACGCCCAAGCCCACACCCGGAAAAATATAGCTATTGTTACACTGGGCAATAGGGTAGGTCTGGCCTTTATAGTCTACCGGATCAAATGGACTGCCTGTGGCGACAATGGCCTTGCCGTCGGTCCAGCGAATAATATCTGCCGGTAGCGCTTCAATTTTTGATGTCGGATTCGATAGCGGCAAAATAATGGGGCGCTCAGTATTGGCCTGCATGTGTGTAATCAGTTCTTCTGTAAACAGATTAGCAACTGCGGATACGCCTATCAAAATAGTGGATTGTGTGTTGGCGATGGTTTCTGCCAGTGATGCAGTGGGATTGCTGATGCCCCATTTACTAATGGTGGTCGACGGTTGCGCGAGTCGCAGTTGAAAACCCTGTAAGCGGTCCATGCTGTCGATGACTAAACCGCGGCTGTTAATCATAAAAATACGCTGACGGGCTTCGCCATCGCTAAGGCCTTCTGCCACCATTTGTGCAACAATTTGCTCTGCTATACCGCAACCGGCAGAACCGGCGCCACAGAAGGTGATCACCTGGTCTTTCAATGATTCACCCTTGCTTTTGCAGGCGGCCAATAAGGTGCCAACGGTTACTGCGGCCGTGCCTTGAATATCATCGTTAAAGCAGCACAGTTGATCCCGATATTTATCTAGCAGGCGATTGGCGTTATGCCCGGCAAAGTCCTCAAACTGTAGTAAAGCATTGGGCCAGCGTTGCTTTAAGGCGTCGATAAAGACTTTGACAAAGTTATCGTACTCTTTACCAGTAATACGCTCATGTCGCCAGCCCATATACATGGGATCATTGATTAAGTCTTCATTGTTGGTGCCAACATCCAAGGTGATTGGCAGCGTGTAAGCCGGGCTAATACCGCCGCAGGATGAATACAGGGCGAGCTTGCCAATGGGAATGCCCATACCGCCGATGCCCTGGTCGCCCAGACCAAGAATACGCTCGCCGTCGGTGACGACAATCACTTTTACATTTTGTTTTGTCGCGTTTTGCAACATGTCATCGATATTGTCGCGATCAGTATAGGAGATAAACAGACCGCGATGGCGGCGATAAATTCTAGAGAATTGCTGGCAGGCTTCACCCACAGTGGGGGTGTAAATTAGCGGCATAATCTCTTCTAAGTGTTCTGTGATCAGACGAAAATAAAGGGTCTCATTGGTGTCTTGGATATTGCGCAAATAGATATGTTTATCCATATTGTTGGTAAATGCACTGAGCTGATGATAAGCGCGGTCTTTTTGTTCATCGATAGTCTCAATAATATCGGGCAACAGTCCGGTAAGATTAAAATCTTGCCTCTCTTGTTTTGAAAAGGCGTTGCCTTTATTGAGCAGGGGAGTTTCTAGCAGAGCTGGGCCTGCCAGTGGCATATAAAGAGGGCGTTTGTTTGTCATGGATTAATTGTT
>JBCBZU010000001.1:0-21262 GCA_039815165.1 Pseudomonadota bacterium | reverse complement strand
TTAAGCGCATAGCTCCGACCCTTGTGAGTAAAATTGCATGCAGTATGCAATAACCAAGTAAGCCAGTCAAGTATATAGTTGAGTAATTTACTTGGTTTTATGCGATTGAGACGCGTTCTCATCCCGCGCTGACTCCGACTCCAGAGCATCCAGGCGCTTGCGGGTATGAAAGATAAAGTTTTGAATGGAAGTCAACATCCCTCGCATAATCGCCAGCTCCATTTCATCCAGGCGAATACGGCTATAGAGACGCCGCAGGCGTGTCATGGTTTGGCGAGGGTTGTCTGGCTGAATAAAGTTTATCTCCTGCAGGGTCTGCTCAAGATGCTGGTAATAGCTTTCCAGGGCTTGTGCCTTGGCGGGCGGCATGTCCCAATCGTCAAAGTGCAGGGGCTGCCCATCGATCTGGTGACTTAAGGCAGCCAGTCTCAGCTCATAGGCAACCACCTGGACAGCGCTTGCCAGATTAAGCGAGCTGTATTCCGGATTGGACGGTATATGTAAATGAAAGTGGCACTTGTGCAGCTCTTCATTGCTTAGACCACGATCCTCGCGACCAAAAACAATGGCGATGGGATGCCCGCCAGCCTCGCGCAGGCATGTCTCAGCGCACTCTCTGGGCGTCAGTAATGGCCAGGGAATACGGCGCTCTCGGGCACTGGTGCCAATGACCAGCCCACAATCGCCAATGGCTTCATCCAAATGACTCACCACCTGGGCGGCTTGCAGAATATCCTGCGCATTGGCCGCACGCCACTGGGCCTCTTCTGCGGGGTATTGTTTGGGATCAACCAGCCACAATTGCGTTAACCCCATATTTTTCATGGCTCTGGCGACACCGCCAATATTGCCCGGATGGCTTGTATTCACCAGCACAACGCGCACCGCATTGAGACAATGTTGCGATCGCTCTGAAAGCCTTGATTGGTCTGAGGTCATAATCCTTGCACGTAAAACACAATGAGAAAGAGGCGGGATTCTACAGGACTTTGTTGAACGATTGAATCATTGACCAGCAGACAGCGGACGACGAAAAATAGCCTATATCGTTTTATATAGGGCGGCGCTGCTGTTTGTTAGAAAACTAACTATTTTGATATATTTTTTTTCGCTTGCTGTTGATTTACTGTAGAGGCAAGACGATACGAAGCTATATGAATTAAGCATTAACAATTTAAGAGGTAATCAGTATGGATGGCAGTGCCAGTGGCGTTAACGCCAATAGTCAACCGGCTAACCAGAGCACTGGCACCGGTCAAGTCGCCACCTCAGCCAGTAATCAGTTTGCCGAGGCGGCAACCGCCACTAATGGTGAATCGATACGCCCGGGGAATACAATAAGCGGCATCGAACGCCTGGAGCAGCGGGAACACCTCTACTCCCCCGAGGGCAATACGCTATTGCGCCTCGCCGGCGATGGCAATCTTATTCTCTACAATACCCAAAGTGAACACTTTAATGACATGGACATAGACGGCTCAGGTAAGGCCGCCCTATGGCAATCTGTCGCCGATCATATGGACAATAAGTCCGGTGCTTTTGCACAATTTCATCCGCATGGTAGCTGGATTGTCTTCAATAAAAATGGCGATGCGCATAAGACAATCAACACCGGCAACCCCGGCGCCAATCGGACTTTCTTTCGCCTGGAGGTGGGTGATACCATCCCCTTAAAAGTCGTTGACGATCTCACCGGAACCACGCTGTGGCAAGTGAACAGTGAGGGCGAGGTGACGCAAATGGCCACGCCCATTGCCGATGAAGATTACTTTAGCCGTGACCATAGCCTCGGCTCCACGCTGGATGCTGGCGAAGTGCTGGTCGCCGGCAAAGATCACTTACTCTCCGCAGACGGACTCCATCAATTTAGCGTAACCCATAGCGGCACCTTTTTTAAACGCCATGTAAAAACCGGCGATATCGCCATTATCGAAGAGACAGGGGTTGTTGGCGGTCGATTAACCACTAATGCGCAAGGCAATATGGTGTTGCTCAACAGTGACGGCAAGATTGGCTGGTCCACTGAAACGGGAGACCTAAGCGTCAATCGGTCTGGGGATTTTAGCGCGGTATGGACCAATGAGGCTGAACTCCTGTTACTGGATAACAATGATGGTGACAGATTGCTGTGGCGCAGTGAACAGGGTTTGGTACAGCTCGCCCTCAGCAATGCTGACAAAGCCTTTAGCCCTACTCTCAATGGCAGAGTAGAGGGTGATAACGCCATTCAGCGAGATGAGGATGCTCAAGCAGAGCGTTGGCATCTGCATTACCTTGGCCTTATGTCACAGTTGGACGGCGTGCCGGGGATGACGGCTCAGCAAACCGTTTTATACACGCTGAAAGAGGAATTTGGTGAATTACTGTACTTTGAGAGCCACCAGTGGCACGCTTTTCTCGACGCTAACATTGTCGATAATCGATTTACCGGTATTTGGGACGTGAGCATGCTGAAAACAGCCTACACACTGGACAATACCCTCTTGACCTTAGACCTAAAACGGGTTGAGCAAAGTATTAAGGATGCCGTTGGTCTGCTTTACGTTATCCAACAAAACCACCACAATCCCGATCTTAATGGCTTTGTGCTGCCGCCGGAGGCCATGGTTGCCCATGGCTTTTTCGCCAGGGTCTTATTCAACGATATTATGCAGTCTGGCACCACAGACTTTTTATCGTCCCGCATCAGCACCCGTGAGGAGGCCTACGATATTAATGGAGACGGAGATGTCAATACGGATGACATACACTGGATCAATACCCGCAACCAGGGCTTTCTCTATGCGACGGATGGCAAGATAGACCACGGTTTGTTCGAGCTCAGTGAATTGGCAGGCACGGTGACGGCAATGGCGCTGGAGTGGATAGGGCGAGAGGTGACGGAAGAAATGGGCTCCTCTGCTCTGCCCTCCACAGAAGATTTAGACCGGTCAGATCTGCTCACCGCAAACGATGGCAAATTCTCACTGAATGTCGTGCACTTCGACTATACCGATGAAAATGGCCTTGAACACACAAAAACCATGGTCGCCAATGTGGATGATATGGCCAGGCTGAATGCACAGGATAACGCCGGTGACATTACTATCATCAGCGAGACCCCGGTAACAAACGTAGAAGAAGGCAGGGCCTATTGGTGGGAACAGGCCTGTCTTCACAATGAAAGCCAGCGCACCCCTATTTACAACGATAGCGGCGAGCTTATAAGCGGGGCCTCTATTGAGGTACGGCTCGCCCATCTTATCTGTTTATTGCACAAGCACTTTGTGGACAATGGCGCCTTGGACAACAAAAGTTTTTCTCACGTGACCGGTGTTGAGACCCTGGAATATGATGATGACCTGGGCATTGCTATCACCGTCCCAGAGCGCAAAGATTACGAGGGCAGCTCATTGGATACCTTTGTCGACAATATCGCCTTAACCGATACGGTCTCGACCCTCACTGATGCTGAAGCACTGGCCGGTATGTATCAGATCCTCAATATGAACCAGCAAGAACAGGCCCTGGGCGTAGTGGGAGTCATTAACAAGGGCTACCGGGGCCTGGTGCACACCCTGGATATGGGCGCTTATTTTGGCTCGGCCTTTTCTGAACACCCGTACGACGGCGCAAGCGCAGAGGATCAACTGGATAACTTAGACCATACCTACCATATCGTCGGTGCTGAATTACGTCAGCGGGGGCGCCCTACCGCTGAGCTGGATGAACACTACCATGAATTAAAGGATCTGTTAAAAGAACAGCGCCACCAGGAACACAAGCAACACCAAATAGACATCGGTATGGCCGCGGCCACCACGGCCATGGCTTTTATTACTCTCTTCTCCCCCCTGGGTCTCGCGTTTACGGTGGGAACAGAGGTCGCATACTCGGCGTTAAGCACCTCAGAAGAGGTCGCCCTGGCCGCTGAAACAAGCACTCCCGCCGCGTCAACCGCGGCAGGGGAGACGGCACAATCCGCCGCATTATTAGCCCGTATGGGGGCACTTTTTCCCCGCGTAGGTGCCAGTGTGTCCTACGCCTACCCAACGCTGAACGCTGGCGCTTTTGTGGGCAAAGCACTCGGCGCCGGCCTGCTATTGGATGCCGCAAGCTTAGGGGCTGCTGCCGGCTATGATGAAACACTTAAACAACTTGGCGTTCTCCAAGCAACGCAAGCTGGCTTTGGTGGAGATCTGGCCGACTACATTCCGCTTGACCCTTATAATCCTTACCCCGAACAGCTTCTTGCACTCACCTTTACCCAAGCACTGGACGTTATGGAACTGCAGGAAGAGCTGTTGAATCTTTACTATGGCGAAACGTCTTACTATGGTGCGACCGGCCCCGCAGCAGCGGCGGCTCAATGGTACCAAGACATGGTCGATGATCCGAATATCAGCAATCATATAACCAACGCCGCACTGGCCACCTTACCCATGGAGGTGGGGTTAGATATCGCCTCGCACCTGCCCAATTTTTCACTTACCGAAGACGCAATGAAGATGGCTGCGGAGTATATGCAGGTGGGCGACTACACCCTGGCGACTATTTACGCCACCGCCCCATCGGCACCGGCGACGGGTTCTGATTTTTTACAGTGGCTGGGCAACACCCATGGCAGTGGCGTTGCGGCCGCTCTGGTGAGCTCCATACTCACCAGCGGCACGGACGATCAAATCAATGCTCTGATCTTGGCCATGGCCCATAACGCCGAGGCTATGAATGATATTATTGTAGCTTTGGTGGGTGACCGGGATCCCAACGGTGCAATGGCCCGGCTTTTGGCCCGCATAATGACCCACCCAAGCCTCACTAACCCAGACACCCTTATTCTTGACTGGTTGGATCTGTTGCCACCGTTCACTGCTGGCGTGGTGGCAGCAGCAGTGGGGGCTTACTTTAAAGACGACGACGAACTGGGAAATGAATTCGCAAAAATTATAAAAGATTTGCTTGACCCAATGTCGGACGAGGACTATCAACGGTTTATAGCGGGTGTACAATCTACTAGCGCACCCACTGGAACGGTAGGGGTTGGAACCAGTGCTCTAGTGAGCGCAGGCGTTCTAAGTGTTGATATGTGGACTGGCATATTCACTTACTTAGATGCCGACAGTGCTGTCAGTACCTTAATGGGTTGGGATGATATTCCTTTTGGCGCGGGGGTCTTAATGGGACTAATGGCCAATTCACCCGAACATTTCGCCGCTATTATAGGCTCGATGCTACCATCAATGGCTATTCCTTACTTGCTGGAAATAAGTCCTGACGGTACTGGCATAGACCTTAGTTTAATACCGGAAGAAAATGCCGTTCGCCGCGCTTGGGAGGCTCTGTTGAAATTTGCAAGGTCCATGGGTATGAACCCAAAAGCGGCCTACGAATACTTAAGCGATAATCCGACGCAAATCGTAGAATTTTTGGATAACGATGATAAAGAACTATGGGCGTTAATAACATCCTTACCGTACTCCAGCGCAATAGTTGCTCTTGTCGCATTACCACCAGCAAGAAGAAGTGAGATAATTGGTCATTTGGCAACACCGGATCAGATGTTGCCCTTGCTGGCAATTGCAGACAGTATCACTCGCGATAGTCTGCTGTTGGCTGGTTTGCCAGATGATCACCTAATTAAGATTACATGGCGTGCCTTGGAAACCTTTGCTGGCAAAATGGGAATCACTCCAGCAGAGGCTTATTCAAGTTTATTGTACTATCCCGCAACGTTATTTGATCGCTGGGACTCAGCAACATTAAGCGATGAGGAGGGGTCCTTGTTATTATTTGCACTACCCAATAGTAGCGTACCGGCAATTATCCGTTTAACGATGGAAAAAGACTTGCATCTTACGATTGGCGCTTACCTGAGAGCTCTATTATTGCTTACAGATTCGACGGCGGGTCCACAGTACACAATAGACATAATAGTAGACTCGCTAAAGATGCTGGCACCTACTGCGATAGGTAAGGTGATTTCAGCCATCATGTTTGCGAACTCAACAGACAATACCCTCCCAGCGAACCCAAGAATCCATTTACTTATGACTGAACTGATAAGAACGATGGAAAACCAAGATGGCACTAGTGACAGCGATTCAATAACCTCCTTTATAGTGGGCACAACAAGCGACTATAGCGATAGTATATCTTCGGGGGCGGGGTCAGTACTTTTAAGCTTGGACACAGAACTTGCGGCACAGGTATTTCGCAAAATAACCGAACAAGACCCGCGTATAGCGGGTGACATATTGGTATATTTAAGCAAGCTGGTAGATTTAGAGGATGAAGAGGAGCGATTGCCTTCACTTGTTCAATCAATAGGTGAAAATATAACACCTGCTGTTATGGCGATACTGAAAGATCCACGTTATAAAGATTTCATAAAGGGTTTATTACCGGGTTTATCAAAGCTTTTAACATTCATCATAGATACTAATGCAAATTCTGCCCCACCTCAGGCAGCACCTCTAGTAACTGTTTTCTCATCTTTATATGAAATGGCGGAATCGATTCTTCCTGTTGCACTTGAGCATATTGACACTATGGTGGTGAATATAGTCAACAGCATAAGTTCATATATTGCTAGTGCATTCTTTGATAGTTTAAGTGATATTACTAAAAGTCGTATAGTCAATTCTTTAAGTGGCAGAAGCCAGGCGAACTTCGTTAAAGTTATTAACTCTCCCCTGGACTGGTAATCTAAAAGCGATGGATTTGACCCATATTGTTTAGCTGGAGGTACAAAATAACTGAAAGAATTCTAGAGTAAACAGCGCTACTCAAGCCGGAGGCTATCGGCTATACTGCGCGCCTTTCCCCCTTTCACACCGTTTCCAGATAAAAGTCAGTAAGCGGCTTAACGATCATAGCAATCGCGAGTAATCAAATTATGGAACCCATGGTCACAATGGCCCTAAGAGCCGCCCGCAAAGGCGCTGACCTTATCGACAAAGCCACTCAGCATCACGATATTATTCCATTCGAAGAAAAAGCCACAAATAATTTTATGACCGAGGTGGATAAGGAACAAAAGTCAGCCATAAGACTTATCGAAATTTGATGTAGGTGTGCTACATGCACCAACAGCGTTCGGCAAAACAATCACTGCTATTGGGCTTATTCACAAGAAAAAAGTCAATACGCTAATTCTCACGCATAGCCGTCAATTCTTGAATCCGCCAACCAATGGAAAGAGCGACTCAACACATTCTTGGAAGGCGCCATTGACGCTTTAACAGTCACATCAACACTCCCTATTCCACTTCTATCTCAGCTCTGATACTATACGTCAATGACGTATATTTCGATATATTAATGAATAACGAAATCTCAAAAGCACGTACCCAGACTGGCTTGTCCCAAAGCGAATTTGCACAAGCCCTGCAAATCTCTCCCAGAACCCTTCAGGAATGGGAGCAAGGTCGGCGCTCACCCTCAGGGTCAGCGAAAGCGCTTATTCGAATTGCGATTGAGCACCCTGAAATTATTAGAGAAAGCTTCGAAAGACTCCAGACCACGAAAGACGCCATGGCCGCCTTGCTGGACAAGATGGCTAATTTGCTACTCAATGGGGATGAAATAGCATTTTCAGACTTGGTACTGGATTGGTATAGAAGTGAATTTGAATGCCAATTGACGCCAAAACCTAGCGATACAGATGCTCGTATACTGGCACTTAAAGCCTCCATTATCGAACGCCTGGTGGAAGTGTTTAATATGGCCCCACACAACGCTAATCAATCAGTACCTCACTGGGTGAATTCAGTTAAAGGCGTTGATGAGGTCGTTAAACTCCAGAGTGACCGACTTCTTGAAGACGAAGACTATTGCGACGCATTCAAGAAAAGAGGCTTTCTCGTTGCGAAAAATTTTATGTTTTTTATCTAACCGTTAAAGGGACTTAATATGAAAAAACACTACGACATTGGCAACGGCACTCTTTCTCGCCCCGTTATCAATAAGGCGTTAAAGCGTTTGGCCAAACTTTTAAGTGAACAAAACAAACGTGTTGAACTTGTGGCTGCTGGCGGAGTGATCAGCGTTATGCTTTTTGGTAGTCGCCAAATGACACATGATATCGACGTGATCATTCCTCAGAAAGATAAGACGCTTATTGCAGACCTGGTAGAAACTGTGGCAAAAGAACAAAATTTGCCGAGTGGTAATCATGCGTGGCTAAATGATGGTGTTTCATTCTTTGGCTTACAAACTCGAAGTAACAAAAGAATCTTTGACCACCCAAACCTTGTTGTTTTTACGGCAAGTTGGTACGAACTCCTTGGCATGAAGCTGAGCGGAGCATGGAGGCGCGACGCCGATTTTAATGACGCAGTCCATATCCTTCGCCAAATTGGCAGCAAAGATAAAGAAAAGGCACTGAAAGAATCAATCCGTTACAAAAACTTTTCACCCCATACCGACGACCAAACTTTTAAGAAACGTTTTGATCGAACATGGAAAGATGCATTTGAATAACCACGACATTGATATCATAGATATTGAAGCGAGCGGTCTTCGCTTTGACTCTTATCCAATCGAGCTTGCTGTTTTGGTTAACGGCTCACCTCATGTTTGATTGATCAAACCAGAACTGTCTTGGACTCATTGGTGCAACAATGCGGAAGCACTTCACGGAATATCAAGAGGGAAACTTAATTACAGTGACGCTGATCGATGGGAAGACGATTGGCTAATTCCTTAACTGGAGGAACAAAAGAACTGAAAGAATTCTAGAGTAAACAGCGCTACTCAAGCCGGAGGCTATCGGCTATACTGCGCGCCTTTGTCCCTTTCACCCCGTTTCCAGATAAAAGTCAGTAAGCGGCTTAACGATCATAGCAATCGCGAGTAATCAAGTTATGGAACCCATGGTCACAATGGCCCTAAGAGCCGCCCGCAAAGGCGCTGACCTTATCGACAAAGCCACTCAGCATCACGATATTATTCCATTCGAAGAAAAAGCCACAAATGATTTTGTGACCGAGGTGGATAAAGCGGTTGAAAAGGAGCTGATTTATCATCTGCGCAAGGCCTACCCCGAGCACAGCTTTCGCGGAGAAGAAAGCGGGATTATTGGCGATGAGTCTGCGGATTACCAGTGGATTATCGACCCCATCGACGGCACCACTAACTTTATTCGCAATATCCCCCACTTTGCCATCTCCATAGCCTGTCTTTACCGGGGCAGGTTTGAACACGCTGTGGTTCTCGACCCCCGCAAGCGTGAAGAGTTTACCGCCAGCCGTGGCCAGGGGGCGGCACTGAATGGCAGGCGCCTTCGGGTAAGTGACAAAAAAAGCCTGGCGGGATCGCTGATTGCCACCGGTATTCCTTTTAATGAAAAGACCATCGGCAATTTATCACCTTATTTGGACAGCATGGCCGCAGTGCTTGAGCAAAACAGTGCC
Organism: Pseudomonadota bacterium; assembly: GCA_039815165.1. Classification (GTDB taxonomy): domain Bacteria; phylum Pseudomonadota; class Gammaproteobacteria; order Pseudomonadales; family Cellvibrionaceae; genus CANLBN01. The sequence continues at coordinate 11,870 of JBCBZU010000001.1, read as the reverse complement.
GGCATTCGCCGCATGGGTGCCGCCTCTTTGGATTTGGCCTATGTGGCCGCAGGTCGCGTCGACGGTTTTTGGGAGATGAACCTACAGCCCTGGGATATGGCCGCGGGCATTTTATTGGTGAAGGAAGCCGGTGGCTTCGTCAGTGACTTTGCCGGCGGCAACAGCATGATGGAGACGGGCAATATTGTGTGCGGGCCCAGCAAGGTCTTTAAAGCTCTGGTCTCCATTACCGGCAAACACCTCGGGCAGGTTTAGCCCGCTTTGCGAGCTTGGCGCTGCCCTGCCTCAATATCAGTAAAGAAGCTGTTTAGCACATCGGATAACTTTTCGATATCCAGGGGTTTGGTTAAGTAGGCATCAAAACCCATTGCTAAGCCCCTGTCGATATCTTTTGCCATGGCGCTGGCAGACAGTGCAACCACCGGCAGGTGCTGTGTTAAGGGATCTTGTTTTAACACCTCTAAAATCTCGTAGCCATTAATGCCCGGCAGGTTAATATCCAGAAGCACCATATCCGGCAGGTCTGTGCGCACTCGGTACAGCCCTTTTATGGGGTCGGTATGGGATGAGACCCGCAATTGTGAGTAAGGGCTCAAACAGGACTCCAGCAAACGAATATTTGACTCGTTGTCTTCGATATAACACACTTTTTTTTGTGAACCAAAGTCCAGGCTTAATGCTTGAGACGCATTGCCACTGTTTTCTATTGCCTTAAGGGTTTGTACATCGGCGGCAACCACCGGAAATACCATTTTAAAACAGGCGCCGCCGGATTCGATATTTTCATAAGAGAGAGTGCCGCCCATAGCAAGCACTAGCTGCTGGGTAATCACCAGGCCAATACCGGTGCCCTCCACCGTTGAGCGTTCTGCCCCGAGGCGGTTAAACATTTCAAACAAATAAGGCAGCTTTTCTTCAGGAATACCGGGGCCGGTATCTTGTACCGATATTTCCAAAGCGCCTTTAACATCAGCAAAATTGACTTGCACATGGCCGCCATTGACATTGTATTTAATGGCATTATTCAACAGGTTTAATAAACATTGACGCAAGCGCATGGGATCGACTTCGACAAGGCAATGGCTTAATGTTGAAGGATCAAAATCTACGGTGATATTGTTATCGGTCGCACTGTTTTTACAATAGACAAACACTTCTCTTACCAATTCACACGGGTTGATTGTTTCCATACTCAGCGGCAGTTTGCCCGCTTCGATTTGCGCAAGGTCCAGCACATCATTAATCAGTTGCAGCAAGTGCCGACCGGCTTTGTGGATATACTGGGCATTTTCGCGCTGGAGTGTGTCCAGCAATTTATCCTCCGCCAGCAGTTTGGAAAAACCTAAAATGGAATTTAAAGGAGTGCGCAGTTCATGACTAATACTGGATAAAAAGTTAGACTTGGAGCGGTTGGCTCGCTCTGCATCTTCCTTTGCTTTGCGCACATTTTCTTCTGACTGTTTCATCTCGGTGATATCAATATTAATGCCTGACATCAAAATCATACGACCGTAGGTATTGAAGATACCTTGACCGCGACTGCGTATCCAGCGCATCTGCCCACCCTCGCCAAATACCCGGTACTCCACATCAACCGGAATACGGGTTTTAAAATGCCCCATCATTTTTCTCACCACCAGGGGAAAATCGTGCGGATGAATATGGGACTTCCAGATTTCCAGGCGCTCGGTTTCAGGCAGGGCATCGACTTCCGTTGGTGCATAACCCAATTGCGCCCAATAACTGTGAGAGGTATGCAGCTTGCCGATACGACCCGCCTTGCGCGGATTGCTGTTGGCGTCAATGGCTGACCACTCCCAAATACCGTCATTGGATGCCGATAGCACTCGCTCGTGGCGCGCCTGGGATAAGCGCAGTTGCTTTTCCGTTTGTTTTAAATGGGAGAGATCAATATTAATGCCATTGAGATAGATGGCCCGACCATTTTCATCACGGGTTGAGGACACGCAGGCCTGAGTCCACATATAAGAACCGTCAAAGGCGCGGATGCGATAGATCATATTAACAACGGGAGTATTGAAGCGGAGATGGTGGACAACGGCACTTCTGAGGTGGTCCCAATCGTCGGGATGCACATATTCCTGCACGCCAGCGGCCTTGGTAAGATCGCCCACTATTTGCGCAGAATAGCCCAGATTTTCCCAAATGCGGCCCCCGCTAATGTAGGTGTCGTTGACCATGTCCCACTCCCAAAAACCGTAGCCATCACACTCTAGAACGCGGCTATAGCGTTCCATTGCGTAGGTCAGCAGCTCGGGGTTTGCGTTTAGCTCATCGGGGTTGGGAAGCCAAATGCTCATGGGTCACCTTGTTCTTTTGCGAGTTATCACAGGCGCGGATGATGCGATAAAAGACGGCTGGCTGCAAGGCAGAGTGGAAGATGACCACAAGGACTATCAACAGACTGTGCAAAAGCACTAAGGCAGTTCCATATCATCGTGTTCCACCCCTTCTTTTTCGGGAACCATCAGGTCTTCTTTGGAGATGTTCATCAATAATAATGTATTACTGGCCACATAAACCGATGAATAGGTGCCGATAATGATACCAATAATCAAGGCAACCGAGAACGCGTGGATCAATTCACCGCCAAAGAAAAACAAGGCCAGCAATACCAATAAGGTGGTTAATGATGTCACTAAGGTACGCCCAAGGGTTTGGCTTAAGGACTGGTTGATCACATCGGCGGGGGAACCTTTACGCAATTTGCGGAAGTTTTCCCGAATGCGGTCAGAGACAACAATGGTATCGTTGAGCGAATAACCGATAACCGCAAGCACTGCGGCCAGCACTGTTAAGTCAAAATCCAGTTGGAAAATAGAGAAAAAGCCCAGCACAATAATGACATCGTGAGCCAGTGCGGCAACGGCACCCACTGAAAATTTAAACTGGAAGCGAAGCGCCACATAAATCATCACAATACCCAAGGCGAATAGCAGGCCAATTCCGCCTTGATCACGCAGTTCACCACCCACCTGTGGACCCACAAATTCGGTGCGCTTGACGGTAACTTCCGCGTCTGTGGCGCCAGCCAGGGTTTCGGCCAATAATGTTTCGGTAACCACCTGGACACCATCGGGCGTTAGCAGGGAAAATTGTTGCTGATTGAGATCCGTTAATTGATAAGCGTCAAAGCCCACCCGGCTAAAGTGTTGGTCAATAGTCTGCTTTTGCTCGGCATCCGCCGCCGCAAACCCGATTATCATACCGCCGGTAGGCAGGCGCTGATCGTCGCGGTTGCTGACGGTTTGTATGTCAATAGTGCTGGCTGAGAGGCCATCAATTTGCTGCTCTAATTGGGTTTTTATTAAATCAATGCGGTTTTGCTGGGTGGTGATTTTTAAGTCTCTGGCGGAGCCAAAATTGACGACCACGGCGTCTTTAAAACCAGACTCTGTGAGCACCTGGCGCACCCGATTTAAATCTGCAGGCTCACTGAATTGAGTTTCAATCTGCAGTCCACCGGTAAAATCCAAGCCAAACTTTAAGCCCTGGATGGCCAGAGAAAACACCGAAGCCACAAGCAAAATTGCAGAAAAAATAATTGCCGTGTAGCGCTGACTCATAAAGTCAATAGTGCGCACCTGAACACCCTGTTGTTTTTGTTTTGCTGCACCCATGGGCGGTTCTCCTATATCCAAAGCTTGTTAACGCTACGGCCACCGTAAATGGCATTGACGATGGCGCGCGTGCCTAAAATAGCGGTAAACATGGAGGTAATAATACCGATGGCCAAGGTCACCGCAAAACCTTTGACCGGGCCGGTGCCGATGCCGTAAAGAATAATGGCGACAATCAAGGTGGTGATATTGGCGTCGAGAATCGTGGTAAACGCACGATCAAAACCGGCGTTAATGGCGTGCTGTGGCGACAGGCCATTGTTAATTTCTTCTTTAACGCGGGAAAAAATCAACACATTGGCATCAACCGCCATACCCACGGTGAGTACAATACCGGCAATACCGGGCAGGGTCAGGGTTGCGCCAAATAAAGACATAACGGCAACCAACAATACCAGGTTTACCGTCAAGGCAATATTTGCCGCAAAGCCAAAAGCTTTGTAGTACACCAGCATAAAGACTAACACCAAGGTAAGGCCTATCTGTACCGATGTCACGCCCAATTTAATATTTTCTTTGCCCAGCGAGGGGCCGATGGTGCTCTCTTGCACAAATTGCATTGGCGCTGCCAGTGCGCCGGAACGAAGCAGCAGCGCCAGTTCAGAGGCTTCTGCGGTATTTTCCAAGCCGGTGATACGAAAGTCTGCGTTAAGGGGGCTTTGGATGGTTGCCAGGCTGATAATGTTTTTCTCGACTATTTGAACCGGAGTCTGCAAGAGATTGCCCTGATCATCCTGGGTACGGGTTTTATACTCGATAAAAAGCACACCCAAACGGCGGCCCACGTTTTTTACGGTGCGCTTAAACATGGCCGTACCGCCGTCGCTGTCTAAGGTAATATTGACTTGGGGCAAGCTGGATTGTGGGTCGAAGCTGGCCTGGGCACGAGTGACGTTTTCCCCGCTAATCACCACTCGCTTTTCTAAAAAAGCACCGCCGGTGATGGCTTGATTTTGTTCATTGCGATAATCGAAGCGCTCGCGACTGGCCGCAAGCGCATTGGGCTCGGCCTCTAAACGAAACTCAAGGTTTGCGGTTTTACCAATAATGCGCTTGGCTTCTGCGGTATCCTGTACGCCCGGTAATTCAACCACAATACGATTTCTGCCCTGGCGTTGAACAATGGGTTCGGACACTCCGAGTTCGTTAACCCGGTTGCGCAGGGTGGTCAGGTTTTGGTTGATGGCATAGTCTTCTATTTCTGCAATTGCAAGCGCTTGCATAACTCCTTCGACTAAGTAGCTGTCGCCCTCATCGCGGCTTTGGAATAAAAACTCATTAAACTCGCGGCGCAATAGGCCAGCCGCGCTGTTGCGCACGTCGGGATCGGTAAAGGTGGCCAAGAGCGTGCCTTCTTGGGTAACCACCACTGAGCGATAACGTAAGCGCTGTTCGCGCAAGCGTTGTTTGGACAAGGCCTCGATAGATTCCAAACGGGAAGTGATCACCGCATCGGTATCCACTTCCATCAAAAAGTGAACCCCGCCGGATAGATCCAGCCCCAACTTCATGGGGCTGGCGCCCAGCCTGGTTAGCCACGCGGGAGTGGTCGGCGCCAGATTTAAGGCCACCACATAGTCATCACCCAGAGCCAGACTGACCACTTCTTTAGCTTGCAGTTGTTGCTCTTGGTTGCTGAGCCGAATCAGGGCCGACCTGGGGTCAAAGCGTTCGCCAAAATAGTCGATCGCGCTGGCCTCTAATGCCGCTGTGGCGGCGTTGACATCGCGCTGGGTGATTATTTGGGAGCTGGAGGACCCGGAGATTTGGATAGCGGGGTCAGGGGCGTATAAATTCGCCGCAGAGTAGAGAAAACCCAGGGTAACAATGGCCAAAATCAGTAAGTTTTTCCAGAGTGGATAACGGTTTAGCATAACAATCGCTTTATTGATTAATCGTATTGGTGGCCGAGACAGTGGCGTCGGCGACTATTTCAAGCAGCCACTTCAAACAGTCAGGGGCTGGCGATTATACCTGTATTTATGGCAGCACACAGATTATTTCTACGATTGACATGGATATGGGGATAAACGGGGGCCCGGTGTGTGTCAGCGATATCGTTGATAATGCGCGCAGGATTATCCCAGTGGCCAGCGTGAATATGGGAGTTTTTAGGCCAGTTTAAAGTGGCATCGTGAAAATTAAGCTTTTTATTCCCTCCAAGCTTATTCCTTCAAACTCATTCCTTCAAACGCTGGCTACAGCACTATCGGATGACAACTATCCCAGCTATCTACACGGTAGATTAACGCATCTTGAGGACTTGCACTGGCAATAGAAAGTACATAATCACCACCTAAAAGCCCCGTTTGCAGATAAATCGTCTGCTTGTCATAAGGAGATTCTGAGCGCCCAAGCTGGCCGCAACAGGCGAGGGTCTGAAAATCCACAGAGAGCCCCATGCCGATGGCTTTACTGATGGCTTCTTTTTGGGTCCAGTAGTACATAAAGACTTGCTCAGGATTTGCAGCGGCCTGCACTCGCTGCCGCTGCTCATCGCTTAAGACGGTATTAACAACGCCTTCACTGGTTTGCCTTTGGACACACTCAACATCAACACCTATCTCTGCGAATTCAGAAATACCGACAATCACCCAGTCACCACTGTGGGAAAGATTAAACCAAGGGGCATTAGGGGTATCGCAGCGGGGCTTGCCCCGTGGGTTGGCAGAAAAACTGAGTGCCTGTGGCGCCACGGCCAGCAGGCGTGACAACAACAGCCGTTTAAAACCATGGGCCAGCAGATGACGCCTGGCATCATCGGGCTGGCGGTAGCGCTGCATGCGCGCCTTTTCGTCACTGGATAAACAGGATAGTAGCCCTTGTTGATAGCACATTAAGTCCAGGGAAATACAAAATACCCCATGAAACGGGCTCTGCAACACATTATTCATATTCACCATCACCACCGGTAAAATACGCTACAATCTCAATCTTTGTCATATCAAATACCTGTGTAGCCATGTCTCGAGTGTCCGATATTATTCTCACCTTTAGCTGTAAAGACCAGCCCGGCATTGTTGCCGCAGTGGCCAATTTATTTGCCTTACAGGGCTTCAATATTCGTGAATCTTCGCAGTTTGAGGACATTTACACCAAACGATTTTTTATGCGCACAGTACTGGAATCTTGTGAAGGCAGCAAATCCATTGATGATGTGCGCACCAGCTTCCAGGCCCTGGCAGACCGCTACGCTATGGAGTGGGGCATTTATGATAAACAAGCCCGGCAAAAAGTGCTCATTGCCGTGTCTCAGTGGGGGCATTGCCTCAGTCATTTACTCAATGGCTGGAAACGGGGCTCACTACCCATTGATATTGTCGGTGTTGTCTCTAACCATGAGGTGATGCGGCCAATCTGTGATTGGTACGGTATCGCCTTTCACTTTTTACCCGTCACTGCGGAAACCAAAGAGCAACAGGAAGCAGAGATTCTCAGTATTATGCAGGAAAAGGACGTCGATTTATTGGTGCTGGCTCGCTATATGCAGATTCTCTCCGACAGCCTGTGCCAGCAGCTCAATGGCCGCGCCATTAATATTCACCACTCGTTTTTACCCGGCTTTAAAGGCGCAAAGCCTTATCACCAGGCCTATGATCGCGGGGTAAAACTCATTGGTGCCACTGCACACTACGTCACTGCGGATTTAGACGAGGGACCTATTATCGAACAAGCCGTTGAACGAGTGAGTCACGCCAACCCCCCCGAACAACTGGTGGAAATAGGGCAGGATATAGAGGCACTGGTACTCCACCGCGCAGTGCGCTGGCATGCACAGCACAAGATCTTATTGAACGGCAATAGAACGGTGGTTTTTGATCGTTAAGGGATGCAAAGGGCTGGGCAAAGGGGCACTTGTTTTGTTATTAAAATAGGGTGTGTTTGCACAAGGCTGCTAGGGCTTGTGGGGGCGAGCCAGGTATTCGTGGCTTTGCATTTCCAACAGTCGACTTTGGGTTCGTTCAAACTCGAACACCAAACGCTGTCCGCTGTAGAGTTGGTCTATGGGCTTGTCGGCGGAAATAATTAACTTGACACTGCGATCGTAGAATTCATCCACCAGGTTGATAAAGCGTCGGGCTTGATCTTCGCGCTTTTCCGTTAATTCTGGAATATCAGACACTAACACCGCATGGTATTCCATGGCAATTTCGATATAGTCGTTTTGAGAGCGAGGGCCATCGCAAAGGGCTTTAAAATCACACCAGACCACATCTTCGGCATGGAAGCGCGTGGCAATATAGCGGCCCTCGATTTCCAGAGAAAAGTCGGCAACCACTTCATTAATATCCGGTACCAAGCTTTCAAAACTGGCGGTTAGGCTGACATCCGCCTGCCTGTCTAAAGGCCAGTGATAAAGCTCCGCTTGCTCCAAAGTGCGCAATCGGTAGTCGGTACCGCCATCGACATTGACAACTTCGGTGTGTTCATTGAGCAAGGCAATAGCCGGTAAAAAACGCGCCCGCTGCAAACCATCCTGGTAGAGACCATCGGGCACGATATTGGAGGTCGCCACCAGGGTGACGCCGCTGTCGAATAAACCCTTGAGCAATTGGGCTAAAATCATGGCATCGGTGATATCGGTAACAAAAAACTCATCGAAGCAAATGACTCGGGCGTCTTGCGCCAAGCGTTTGGCGACGATGTCGAGGGGATTCTTCTGCTGCTTGAGGGTTTTTAATTCACCGTGCACGCGACGCATAAAACGGTGAAAGTGAACTCGCATTTTTTGCTCGAAGGGCAGGCTTTCATAGAAAATATCCATCAAATAGGTTTTACCACGTCCAACCCCACCCCAGAAATACAGGCCTTTTTCCAGGCCAGAGTCTCCCCCCAATACAAGGCCCAGCGTGGTTAACCAGGATCTCAGACCAGTCTTTTTTTGACTTTGGCATAGTCGTTGATACAAGTCCTGCAATTTTTCGATCGCCTGCTGCTGAGCCAGATCGTGGACAAAGCCCGGTTTTTTAAGGTCTTGTTGATAGCGATGCAGTGGAGATAAGGTCATCAAGTGATCCAGTTAAGCGTATGGCAGAGTATTTTTAATTGCTTGTAGAATATAAACAGGGCTGTTTATTTCGTGGAGAGCTACTGTATCCATGCCATCCATGGTTGACAAGGGGTATTAGCCATCTACAACTAGAGGTATACTTTCTATAATTCACGATTGTTTAGGAGTTTCAGGTGTTTTCACTGACTACATTGATTATTGCCGCTGTTATTGGCTTCGTTATTGGCTGCATCACCGGCGCCATCGCTCTGCGCTACACCTCACCCAAGGAACTGCAAAAGCGTTCACTGGCAACAAAATTACAGGATACAGAGGAACAGTTAAAAGTCTACCAGCAAGAGGTGACTGACCACTTCGCGCAAACGGCCAAGCTTGTCAACCACTTGACCCAAAGTTACCGGGATGTGCACGAGCATTTAGCCAGTGATGCCCTCAAGCTTGCCAATGTGGATATAAGCCGACAACTACTCAGCAATGCAGAGAACAATGATGGGCTACTGGATGAGGCCTCCGTTCACGATGAGAACTTTCAACCACCTAAAGATTGGGCACCCAAGTCACCGGGAACGGAAGGCACCTTAAGTGAAGGCTATGGCCTTAAAGATGAGCACTACGATAATGCCTCCATGGGACCCAAGAGAAGCCACTAGGCCCTAGCCATTGTTCTACTTTATGCGCGCCTTTACGAGCTATATTTTTTTACCCGTTGTTATCGGCCTGCTGGCGGGCATTGCTATTGTGCTATCCAAACCCGAGCTGCGTCATGCCCTGGGCAGTACAGTGTCGGAGTTATTGTTACCCAACAGTTTACAACCCACTTCTTACGCTGCTGCGGTCAGCAAGGCCGCGCCCGCCGTTGTCAATATTTCCACCCGCAAGAAGGTACAGCTACAGCGCAACCCGCTTTTTGATGATCCACTTTTTCGTTACTTCTTTAACAGTGCCGATATTCCCAACCAGGAGCGTATGTCCTCTGCACTGGGCTCGGGGGTTATTATTAATCAGGACGGTTTTATTCTCACCAATCACCATGTTATTCAAGAGGCCGATGAAATTTATGTCACCCTCTATGACGGGCGCAATTTACGCGCCTCGTTGATAGGATCAGACCCGGAAACCGATTTAGCCGTATTAAAAATTCAAAAAGACCGTTTGCAAACCATTAATCTCGGTGAACCGCAACAGGCACTTATTGGCGATGTGGTGTTGGCGATTGGCAATCCCTTTAATATTGGCCAAACGGTCACGCAGGGAATTATCTCTGCAACGGGAAGGCATGGTTTGGGCTTAAGCGTGTATGAGAATTTTATTCAAACAGATGCAGCGATCAATCCCGGCAATTCAGGTGGCGCACTGATTGATACCCGGGGTAATCTGCTGGGCATTAACACCGCCATACTGCATCGCAATAATGAAGGCACATCCATCGGCATCGGCTTTGCCATCCCCGCCGATATTGCCGTCAGAATTATGAATGATATCATCACCTCCGGTGAGGCCGTCAGAGGATGGCTGGGTATTGAGGCCCGCACCCTAAACGCCAATATTATTCGCAGTTATAATTTAAGCAATGCCAACGGCGTATTGATTACCAGCACTTACCCAAAGGGTCCGGCCGATCAGGCAGGTCTGCTGCCTGGGGATATTCTAACCCACATCAACGATAAGCCGGTCGGCAATGGCCGCGATGGTATGAACCTTATCGCCCAGGTGCGGCCCAATGATATAGTGCAAATTACCGTTATCCGCAAGGGGGAAAAACTGCAGCTTACCGCCGTTTCAGGTCAGCGACCCGCAGAGCTTTAGACCTTGGCCATCTGCTGATTTTTCCAGCTTCAACTGGGGTTTTTAGCTTTAATCCTGTATTCCGCCGATCTGGCGTGGGCTTCTAAAGATTCTCCTCTTGCCAATACCGAAGCAATTTGTCCCAAGGCATCTGCCCCTTTAGCGGAACAGTGGATAATAGAGCTGCGTTTAATAAAGTCATAAACCCCCAAGGGTGATGAAAACCGTGCAGTCCCCGACGTCGGCAGTACATGATTGGGCCCGGCACAGTAATCACCCAGCGCCTCTGATGTATAAGGCCCCATAAAAATAGCGCCGGCGTGGCGAATGTTATCGATATAATATTCTGGATCGGCAACCGATAACTCTAAATGTTCAGGGGCGATGCGGTTAATTAACTCAAGTACTTGTGTGCGGTCTTGCGCATGGATCAATGCGCCGCGATGAGTGAGTGATTGACGAATAATCTGTGCCCGCGCCCTATCCGGCAATAGCTTATCGATGCTGGCAGATACTTGTTTTAGAAAAGCGGCTTGGGTACTGATTAAAATGGCCTGGGCCTGTTCATCGTGTTCCGCTTGGGAAAATAAATCCATCGCCACCCAGTTGGGGTCAGTATCACCCTCACACACCACTAAAATTTCAGAGGGGCCTGCGATCATATCGATAGCGACCTGACCGAACACAGCGCGCTTAGCGGTGGCGACGTAAATATTGCCCGGGCCAACAATTTTATCGACCTTGTTAATGCTGTGGGTTCCGTAGGCCAAGGCAGCAACTGCCTGGGCACCGCCAATAGTGTATATTTCGTCAACACCCGCAAGGCTGGCGGCCGCGAGCACCATGGGGTTAAGCTCACCGTCCGGCGCCGGGACGACCATAACCACCTGTTCAACCCCTGCGACTTTGGCGGGAATGGCATTCATTAATACGGATGACGGGTAGGACGCTTTACCGCCCGGCACATAAATGCCAACCCGATCCATGGGTGTAATTTTTTGGCCCAATACAGTGCCGTCAGCATCGGTAAATTGCCAAGACTCCTGGACTTGATGCTGGTGGTAAGCGCGCACTCGCTCGGCGGCTTGCTGCAAGGCCCAACGCTGGTCTTGCGGAAGACCGGCCAAGGCTTTTTGGCAGTCTTCCACAGCCACCTTTAATGCCGACACTGAGGCCACACTGCGCCGATCAAAGCGATTGGTATAGGCCAGCAATGGCGGATCGCCTTGCTGGCGAATATCCGCAATAATCGCCTCCACCGTCGCGGCCACTTGCGGGTCAGCAACAGACTCCCATGCCAGTAGCTGGTCTAGCTGCTTATGGAAATCCGGTAGTTGTGTATTGAGTAAACGCATAAATTCAAAATTTTATAATGATGAGTACAGCAGAGACACCGTGGCGGGGTCGATACCCTCGAAGGTGGCTTCGGGCAG
>JBCBZU010000474.1:0-1980 GCA_039815165.1 Pseudomonadota bacterium | reverse complement strand
GATGCTAAATACACGCGTATTCATAAGCGCTTACAAGAACGGCAGCAAACCCAGTCTGATATCAGCGAATCGGAACGGAAAATTTTTGAAGCGCTCACAGGGGTTAAACTGGATGCCGACGAGCAAGTGTTAAATAACAGCCAAATATTGGATAACGAAAGCTATTTTGAGCGGCAAATGATGCCGCTTGTCATTCATCGTTTTATAAAGCAGCACCATATCAAGCTCAATGCCGATGCCTCCAAGTATATTAATCATTTAATCGTCGCTGAGTACCTTAACGAATTTAACACCGGTTGTAGACACTGGTAAACCCATTCACGGTAAGATGTATCCATGGTAGAAATTGAATTTAAAGAAAAAACAAAAGAGCTTATTGATAGCCTGAAAAATATTTGCGCCCACTACGGCCTGGGTAATGATGGCAACGAATTTAAAATCATCACTCAGACCTTTTTGTATAAATTCCTAAACGATAAGTTCGCTTATGAAGCGAAAAAAATCGATGAGAAGGTCGGGCAAGCCGAACAGTGGGAAGAAGCATTGGTTGCGTTGACTGAAGAAGAGCTGGAAATGCTCCAACTGCAAATGGGGGGCGATACCGCCCGTTTAAAGCCCCAGCACTTTATCAGTTGCCTGTTTAGCCAACAAAACATCCCGGATTTTGCCAAACTCTTTGACGATACCCTGCGGGATATCGCCCTGACCAATAACGATGTCTTCGCCGTTAAAACCGATGGTGGTGCCAAAGTCGTGTTATTTGATCGGGTCAGCGAGTATATTGCCGATGAATCCAAGCGCGATGCTTTTTGTCGAGCCATTATTAATAAGCTAGTGGATTTCAGTTTTGAGCGTATTTTTATCCAAAAATTTGACTTCTACGCCACTATTTTTGAATACCTGATCAAAGACTACAACAGCAATGCCGGTGGTAAATACGCCGAGTACTATACCCCTCACGCGGTGGCCCGTATTATGGCCGCAATCTTAGTACCCAAAGAGCAGCAGGGAAAAGTGAAAAACGTCAGCTGTTATGATCCCTCCGCAGGCTCTGGCACCTTATTAATGAACGTAGCCCATGCCATTGGTGAGAACCGTTGCAGTATTTACACTCAGGATATTTCCCAAAAATCATCCAACCTGCTACGCCTTAATTTAATTTTGAATAACCTGGTCCACTCCATTCCTAATGTGATTCAAGGCAATACCATTCTTCACCCTTATCATAAGGACGGAAAAGCCCTAAAACACTTTGACTATATCGTCTCCAACCCACCCTTTAAAATGGACTTCAGCGATTTTCGTGATGAGCTGGATAGCAAAAAAAACCAGCAGCGCTTTTTTGCAGGCATCCCCAAAATTAAAGCCAAAGCCAAGGACAAAATGGAAATTTACCAATTGTTCTTGCAGCACATTATTACCTCACTCAAACCCGATGGTAAAGCCGCCGTGGTAGTGCCCACGGGTTTTATTACCGCGCAGTCGGGTATCGATAAAGGCATTCGTAAACACCTGGTCGAACACCTTATGCTGGCGGGGGGTTGTCTCCATGCCCTCTAATATCTTTGCCACCACCGGAACCAATGTATCCATTCTATTTATGGATGCCAGCAACAAAGACAAGGTGGTGCTAATCGATGCCTCTAACCTGGGTGAAAAAATCAAAGACGGCAAAAACCAAAAAACCGTACTCACCCAAACCGAAGAACAGCGTATTATCGATACCTTTAATGCAAAAGAAGCTGTTGATGATTTTTCAGTGGCGGTCAGTTACGCAGAGATTGAAGAGAAAAACTATAGCCTCAGTGCCGGCCAGTATTTTGATGTGAAAATTGAGTACGTGGATATTACGCCAGAGCAATTTTCGGCAAAGATGCAGAATTTTACGGATAATTTGAATAGTCTATTTGCGCAGTCTCGCGAGTTAGAAGTGGAGATTAAAGAGCAATTGGTGGGATTAAAGTATGAATAAGGAAACTT
>JBCBZU010000354.1:0-2986 GCA_039815165.1 Pseudomonadota bacterium | reverse complement strand
GTGCGCAATTCATGACTGATGCCGGATAAATAACGGTTTTTGGCTTGACTGGCGGATTCGGCTTTTTCTATAGCATTTTGGAGTGCCTGGTCTGTTTGCGTGTGCGCTTCAATTTCCTTTACCAGCCGGACTGTCTGTCTCTGACTCTCTTGTTGGGCAACGATACGGCTTTCATGCGCTAATAGAAATAGCCAGGCTAACACGCCGGATATGATCAGTAGCACAAAAAATAAAACCCATAAGGTATTGGCAACAATATCAAGAGCTTCAATATTATCTGTTGGAACCTGAGAGTAAATAAGCCCCATTAGCCCACCGTTGAGCAAGCTAATCATCGACAATATCCCGATAAAATAGACAAGTCGGGAATTAATGATTTTGGTGATTTTTTTAGGTAAAAAACCATCAAAAAAATTGACCAGTTGCTCTGAAAAACGGGAATTTTCTTTGCAGCCATCCATACATCTCGAATCCAGAGAACAGCACAGCGAACAAATATTACCTTGATAGGCTGGGCAATAACTCATGTCTTCCGGTTCATAGTGTAGTTCACAAATACAGCACTGATAATCATTTTCAGCCATGGAGATTTCAGTAGAGGTGCGCGCAATATAATATTTTCCCTTGGTCATCCAAGCAATCAACGGTGTCACAAGCAAGGTAACCAGTAGGGTAATATAGTGAGCAAGAGCATGGGCTGCTTCACCAAAAATGCCAAGATACGAAACAAAACCTACAGCAGAAGCCGTTAACAAGGAACCAATGCCGACCGGGTTAATGTCATATAAATGTGCGCGTTTAAACTCAATGCCCTTAGGCGCCAAGCCCAAATATTTATTAACAGTCAAATCTGTTGCGATAGTGCCTAGCCAGGCAACTGCGACGATTGCAAAAACGCCCAAAATATTTTCCAGGGCGTGATAAATGCCAAGCTCCATCAGCAATAAAGCAATGGCAACATTGAATACCAGCCAGACAACGCGGCCAGGGTGATTATGTGTCAAGCGAGAAAAGAAATTTGACCAGGCTAGCGATCCAGCATAGGCATTAGTGACATTGATTTTTAATTGGCAGGTAATCACCATAATGCCGGCTAATATCAATGAAAAGTCGGGAGAAGCGGCAACATAATTAAAAATCATTTGATACATATAGGTAGGATCTGCCGCTCGCTCTGCCGATAAACCGTGTGTAAATGCCAGATAAGCTAAAAAAGACCCAATGAATAACTTGACGATGCCAATCAAGATCCAACCTGGCCCGGCTAATAACATCGACGTCCACCATTTTAGCCCAGTAGTTTTATCCCTGGTGGGTAAAAAGCGTAAATAGTCTACTTGTTCACCAATCTGTGCCATCATTGCAAATAATACAGATGAGGCTGCACCAAACAATAGAAGATTAAAACCGCTTTCCGTTTGATTGGCTTCTGTAAGCGCAAGTTCAACTCCATTAAATTTGATCCATTCATCAAATGATTTTAGTTCAAAGTAAAAAATAGCAAAGATGGCGGTTATTTGTAGACTCAGCCATATGGGCTGTGAGTAAATTTGAAAGCGACTAATAAAGGTGATGCCATGAGTAACAATGGGTATCACAACCACTGCACTAATGATATAGCCTATATAAAGTGGTATTGAAAATAGTGCCTCTAAGGCTGAGGATAATATAGCGGCTTCGATAGCAAAAAAAATAAAAGTGAAAGACGCATAAATTAAAGAGGTTAATGTAGAACCTAAATAACCAAAACCTGCCCCGCGAGTGAGTAAATCGATATCGACACCATAGCGCGATGCATAATAGCTAATGGGTAAGCCTGTAAGGAAAATAATCAAGCTCACCACCAATATAGCCATTAATGCATTAGTAAAACCATAGCTTAAGGTAATGGCGCCACCGATCGCTTCCAAAGCCAGAAAAGCGGTCGCTCCCAGTGCCGTCATGGCGACTTTGCTGGCGCTCCAGTAGCGTGACCGCTTCGCAGTAAAGCGCAAGGCATAATCTTCGAGAGTTTGGTTGGCAACCCAGCGATTGTAGTTACGCCTAACCCGAAAAATTTGTTGTGTTGCGGACATAATTGTGAGTGGCTACCGTTTTAAGATCTGCACAGCCTGCACAGCATTTTCAGTAATTTTGTGCCACTGTTGAACTTGGATGATGTCATTAGGTGCAAGCCATGTGCCAGCAACAATGTCTACTTGATCCATATTTAAGTAATCATTCATCGATAGCGGGGAGATTCCCCCTGTTGGACAAAAGCGACATTGAGTAAACGGTTGACTGAGTGCTTTTAAATAATGGATGCCTCCCAGGGCTTCTGCCGGAAAAAATTTAAAATAGCGTAAACCATATTCCAATCCAAGAATGATATCGGATGCTGTGCTAATACCAGGAAGTATTGATACCTTAGCCGTTTTTGCAGCATCCAATAAGGTGTGTGATAGTCCCGGCGTAACGATGAGATCGACGCCAATTTTAGAGAATTTGAGTAAATCACTTGCATGGCTAATTGAGCCCAAGGCTAAAAAAATATCGGAAAATGTCTCTCGAACAATAGGTATTGCCGCTATCCCCGCCGGTGTCCGCGAGGTAAACTCTATGGCTGTCACCCCACCTTCAACAAGAGCGCTAACCACGGGAATGGCATGATTAACATCATCGAGTGTTATTACTGCAATGATGGGTGAGTGCTCAAGCAGAGTTGAGATAGTGTGCTGCATAGTTAGTGCCAATTTTTTGCCAAATAGGGATGATCCAACAGTTTACTTATCATTAATCTGAGTTTCAAAAAAAGCTTTTATTCGCAATTCATCTTACAAATAGTAAGCCTTTTTCTTATTTTTATTGTATTAATAGTATGAGACCTTTGCACGGAAGATGATTTTGCTTTTAGGCAAGGCAAAAATGCACGGAAAGAGGGAGTTTATAGGTAATAAATGACCGATTGAGTACATTTTTAACGCCGCATAAGAGCAAAATGGCTTTC
>JBCBZU010000151.1:0-5892 GCA_039815165.1 Pseudomonadota bacterium | reverse complement strand
GTATTTACAGCGTGTTTGAAATGACAGTGTATTCTTTTCAAGTGCCCCGTTAGTAGGCTGGATCTAAGGTTAGAAATAAGCGGTCAACTGCGGTTTTTAGGTTAAAGGCTGGATAAAAATTGCAAAATATCGACTAATGCAGGCGAGTGTTTTCGAAAGGGAAGCGATAGTGAGCCAACGGTTTGGCCATGATCAACCGCATCGTAAAGTCGCACCTCGACGATATTATTTTTGTCTTTTAGTTTTTCGGCTAAATTTTCAGTATTAAATAAACCCACACGTTTATCCGCCAAGCCGTGTATCAGTAAAACTGGTGGTTCATCTTTATCGACAAAATTAATCGGTTGGGTATTTTCAAGATCATCAGCGCCGCTAAAAATCGTTTTATAAATCTGTTCTTCTAAAGGGAGAAAATCATAAGCTCCGGATAAACCCACCAGAGCGCGAATGCGATCTTTTTCGACACCTGCAACGCTAAGGTAGTCTTCATTAAAGGTCGCTAATGCGGCAATATGGGCGCCCGCAGAATGTCCCATTAGCACCAGTTGTTGGTCCGTATTGTCTGTCACCCATTTGAGCGCAAGTGCAGCGTCATCAATAAATTTAGGAAATAAAACCCCGGGATACACTCGATAATCTGGAATCACAACGGAGTAACCCTGGTGGGCGAAGGCTTGTGCAACAAAACGATAGGAAGCTTTATCACCCGATTGCCAGGCGCCCCCATAAAAAAATACGACGGTTAACCCACTATCGTTTGGCGTAGTGGGTTGATAGTAATCTAAATGTTGGCGAAGCTTATCGCCATAGGCAATATGCTGTTGAACAGTGTAGCCTTCTGTTGGAGTTAACCAGTCGATGACCTTAAGCCAACAGCCTTGCAAGCTCAATACTGATGTGGCGAGTACTCCAAGGCGTAACCATTTTAAAATATTCATTGTGCTTAAATTATTTGGAATTTACTTGGAATTACTTTATCGTTCTCCTTGTAAGAAATTTTGATTAAGTCTACTGGAATTAAATCTGTCGGCAAATAGACAATACCCACAGAGGCTGGCAGAAGATGCCTAGCGATCGCAATATTCCTGAGCCTGTTTGACATCAAGCTTACCTTCATAAATTGCTCGGCCGGTAATTGCGCCCATAATGCCTTGGTCTACATGTGCTTTAAGGGCTTTAATATCGTCCATGTTGGTAATGCCGCCTGAGGCAATCACTGGAATACTGGAAGCCTGTGCCATGGCAACGGTGGCCTTTACGTTGACCCCTTGCATCATGCCATCGCGGGCGATATCAGTATAGACAATGGCGCTTACTCCGTCACCTGCAAACTGTTTGGCCAGTTTAGCGGCGGGAATATCGGAAACCTCTGCCCAGCCATCGGTAGCAACAAAACCATTTTTTGCATCCAGGCCAACAATAATGTGACCCGCAAACTGTTTGCACATTGCCGTCACGAATTCCGGCTGTTTTACGGCTTTAGTGCCAATAATAACGAAATCCACACCCGCTTGCAGATAGTGCTCAATGGTATCACCATTGCGAATACCGCCCCCAATTTGAATGGGCAATTTAGGGAAGGCTTTTGCAATTTCCCGAACGACTTCGCCATTGACAGGTTCGCCGGCAAATGCCCCATTTAAGTCCACTAAATGTAAGCGGCGGCAACCTTTGTCGACCCACTGTTTAGCAAAGTCGACGGGATTATCGCCAAAAACGGTTGAGTCTTCCATTAAGCCCTGGCGTAAGCGTACGCACTGACCGTCTTTTAAATCAATTGCCGGGATAACTAACATCTACTTAATCACTCTTTTTTAATTTATTGGTCCGGTATTTAAACAGTGCCGTCCCAATGGACGAAATTTTTTAACAGCTGTAGCCCCGCCGTATGACTTTTTTCTGGGTGAAATTGCGTGGCAAATAAATTATCACGGCTTAGCGTTGCGGCAAAATCATGGCCATAGTGGCACTGACCCGATAGCAAAGCATTATTATTAATAGCCACATAATAACTATGAACAAAATAAAAACGTGAATGGTTTTCAATGTCTTTCCATAAGGGGTGATCAATGGTTTGTTCAACCTGATTCCAACCCATGTGTGGCACTTTTAAACGTTCACCTGAAGACTCTGTTAATTGATTGCCAAAAAAACGTACTTGGCCGGGCAATAAATTTATACAGTCTATGCCTTGATTTTCTTCACTGTGGGTCATTAAGGCCTGCATGCCCACACAAATACTCAACGCGGGTTTACCCTCTGCCACTATTTTAGGCACTAAGGTATCAAAACCAAGACGACGGATTTCTGCCATACAATCCCGAATTGCACCAACGCCGGGAAAGATAATACGATCCGCGTTATTGATAAGCTGTTGATCAGCCGTTACTACTATCTCACTGTCCGGTGACACATGTTGCAAAGCACTGGCAACGGAGTGCAGGTTACCCATGCCGTAATCAATAATTGCAATAGAACAAGACATAAATCGAATCGCTTAACTTTTTCTTAATAAAAAATAACTGCTTTTGCCTAAAGCATAAATGCTTTACCCTAAAAACCTTTGCTGTGAATTGTAGGCTATTGGTTGCCAATCTGCTCATTCAGAGCTCTGGTTGCTGACGGGTACTGATTTGTGTTTAGAACACGCAAAAAATGCGCGGCCAAACAACGGCTATTTATAAGGTGTCTTTTTATAAGCTGCCTTTGGTAGAAGGCATCACGCCTGCCATCTTTGGGTCTCTCTCCAAGGCCATTCGCAAAGATCGGCCAAAGGCCTTAAACACGGTTTCGATTTGATGGTGGGCATTTTCACCGCGCAAGCAATCAATGTGCAGAGTCACCTGGGCATGATTCACAAAGCCCTGGAAAAATTCCCAAAATAACTCGGTATCGAATTGACCTACGCGTTTTTGGGTAAAGTCCACATTCATAATCAGGCCCGGGCGGCCTGAAAAATCGACAACAACTCGGGATAGCGCTTCATCCAAAGGAACATAGGCATGCCCATAGCGGCAAATGCCCTTTTTATCTCCCACCGCTTCTGTCATTGCCTTACCCAGGGTGATGCCAATATCTTCGACGCTGTGATGGTCATCGATATGGGTATCACCGTCACACACAATATCCAAGTCAATGAGCCCATGGCGAGAGATTTGGTCCATCATATGTTCAAGAAAGGGAATGCCGGTGTTAAATTTCCCCAGTCCGGTGCCGTCTAAATTTAAATCGACTTTGATCTTGGTTTCCAGTGTATCTCGGCGAACACTGGCTGTGCGTTGAGTCATGTGCAAAACAGCCTAAAGATAACGAAAGATGGATTATACTGCTTCGCCTCTATAGGTTCTACTGTACTGCCTTGTCAGTCACTCATTTGCAGCCCTCATTTGCAACCCTCATTTGCAATAACAGACCTCGCTGACCCAAGCTTATTCAGGGTACCCAGGTGACCGCTGGTGAATGGGTGTGAATTGACCACGGGGCGAACTCTTGATGGTGTTTTCTGTCTATAGTGGAGCGCTTCTTATTCGCCTTTTCGCCTATTTTCTTTATCGCTATCGGATCAGTATTATGTCTAAAAGCCTTAAAATATCTATGGTTGTTGCTGGCCTGCTCTTGTTGTCGGGGCTGTCCGCGATCTTGCTTATTCCACGCCTGGTCGATACCAATACCTTTCGCCAGCAGCTAGTAGCGCAGGTTAAGCAGCAAACCGGGCTCGAACTCATTATCGATGGTGAATTATCGCTCTCGGTTTTCCCCTGGCTGGGCATAGAGGCACAGGGTATTCGGCTTGCGCAGCCCAGCTTTATTGAGCATGCTGAACCGATATTAGCGGTTGGCCAAATGGCCATTCGCGTGCGCCTGGTGCCGCTACTCAACAAGCAGATAGACATCGATCGTATCATTATGCAATCGCCCAAGATTACTTATGTGGTCGATAAGCAAGGTCGCACCAGTTTGGATACTCTCAAGCAAAATACCGCTCAGCCAAACCCCAATGCATCGAAACCAACAGGCGAAACTGAGTCCCCTGTCAATACCGGCAAAACGGCAGATCCAGCCAGGGTTTTTGCCATTGCCGGTATCGATATTAGTGATGGGCAGCTAACTTATAATGACCAAAGTCAGAATTCCATCCAGCGTATAGAACAGCTGAATATCCACAGTGGAAATTTACTAAGCCGCGATGGCGCACCTATCGAGTTCAGTGCCACTATTCGCTCCGGCACCTTAGATCCGGTTAATGTCCGTTTAACGGCAAGCGGTGGGATTAATGTTGAAGATCAATCGGCAACGCTCAGTGATGTTGACCTGCGTATCGCTTATCAAAAAGACCTCATCGAAGCCGCTGTAGGCAATATTGAATTTTCAGCGCTTTTGCAACTTGCCACGGTCAATCAAATCAGCGTGGAAGCTGGCTATAAAGATTTAAGGCCTTCGCTGTCGATTCCCTCGATCACTTGGGATATATCTCAACAGCGCACATCACCCATTGCTTTTTTACTTGCAGAGGAATCATTAGCCTTTGCGGCTGAAGGAGAGCTAATGTTGAAGGATCTCGCCCAAAAACCGATGGCAAAAGGGCACATTTCAAGCGCACCTTTTGATCCGCTGAAGATCATAAAGGCCTTCGATATTGATTATCAACCGCTTGAGCAAACGGCGTTTAACACGGCCTCTTTCAACACCCAGTTTAGCGCAGGAGTTTTTGGAGCAGCACTGAGCAAATCTGAAATAAACCTGGATAACAGCCGCTTACAGGGGAACTTGTCTATCCTTATAAAAAATAAAACCGCATATCGTTTTGATCTTGCGTTAAATGAAATTAACCTCGACCACTACATGCCCACTAACGTACAGCAGACTAAAGAAGGTCATGACAAGAATAACAGTACACCCAATTCAGGCCTCGCTTTAGTGGCTCCTGTCGCTCTAATAAAGGGACTTAATGCAAACGGGATTTTTCGTGCAAGTAAGATTCAAGCCAGTGGCGCCAAGTTAACGGATGTTGATCTTAATATACGCTCTACTCAACAAACCATGACGGCTATCGCCAAAGCCAATTTATATGGAGGCAGTTTAGAAACAACAATGGATTTAGTCAGTAATTCTACAGCAGATAATTTAACGATAAAAACACGCTTATCCGCCATCAATCTCGAACCACTACTTACCGATATGGAGCTTAGTGATCAGTTTTCAGGTATTGCCGATATTACCAAGGATATTTCAATTGTTGAAAAAGACAATAAGCAAAGTAATGCGGGCACTATTCAATTTTTTACAAGAAATGGGCGACTGAAAAATATCGACATCAAAAAAATACTTGATGAAACACAATTCACTATTGATCAATTGCGAGGTAAGCAGGTAGCAACACGCGAATATAAGGAGGACGGCACACAGTTTGCCGAGGCAAGGGGGACCTTACTGCTCAACAATAATGTTCTGACCAATAACGACCTGTCCATTAAAGCCCCGGCCTTTCGAATAAGCGGCAAAGGTATGGTTGATCTCGCTAAAGATGAGTTAGACTATAGTACTTCGGTGACGGTAGTCAATACCAATCAAGGCCAGGGCGGGAAAGATCGTAGCGACCTAAAAGGCTTATTAATTCCTGTGAAATTTTATGGCCCACTCGCCGCACCAGACTATAAAATTGACGCCAATGCAGTACTCAAGGCCAATGCAAAACAAGTGCTGGCAGCGCAAAAAAAAGCGCTAAAACAAAAAGCTGCTGAGCGCTTGGGAATTAAGACAAAAGGCGATGAAAAAGTAATCTCTACCGAAGACCTAAAAGACGAGTTCAAAAAGAAACTCTTAGAAAAGCTGTTCTAATAACATTACTACCCAGTTTAGAGAAAAGAATACACTGTCATTTCAAACCTTCGG